>CAYZBP010000001.1:0-37895 GCA_964476715.1 uncultured Bifidobacterium sp.
AGTCCGGCTTTGAATGCACGTGCAGTCATCCGATTCCAACTGCTACGAACAGAGCGAGGATCCGTTCCGATGACAAGATCTGCAAGACCAGGAATTGTGTCGGCCGCGCTACCCACTCCAACACAGCAACCAGTGACACCCTCATCTGTGCGTATGAAGACCGCTAGCTCCAATCCTTCGCTGGCTCCATCGGGAAGATTGACATCCCCGATCAGTCGATTCATTTGATATGTATAAGGAGTGAACGAAATCTCTGTAACAATCACTTAAACCACCTCCACGCACACGGGTTTGTCGTCAACATAATGATCTCGACTCTAGAAACGTTATAACGTAATTCTGGTACAGATAAGTGGATTGTCAAGCAACACGAAAAAATCTACGCCTTACCGAAAATATCAATAAAACAAAAATGGCAGCCACTGAGCCTCGCATTACCCAAGACGAAAACCAGAGGGCAGATGTATTCTCATTCGTTAAATTCAATTCACCATAGAGAATTCCAGCTTCATACTTGGGCAAAATGGAAATAATCTTTCCAGAGCGATCTATGAATGCCGTATTTCCAACTGTTGAGACTACGACGATGTTACGACCAGATTCAATTGCTCTAGCACGTGTGATTTGTAACTGTTGGTCGCTTTCTGCGGACTCACCAAATGTTGCGTTATTAGTTTGTGCAATTATCAAGTTCGAATTGCTAATGTCTTGTTTTAGTAATCGATCGCTTAAAATTTCAAAACAAATGACTGGAAGAATCTTTGCACTTTCTACTGAAAAAATCTGAGCCCTGTCTCCCGCTTCAAAATCTGTAACATTTTTAGCCAAAGGCGAGATTAATTCAGCCAAAGATCGCAAAGGCATAAATTCCCCGAATGGAGCCAAGGCTCGTTTCTGATAGATGACAGTTGTGCCATTTCCTTGTTCGTTTGGCTGCCAAAGTATGGAGAGATTTGTTGGACGGGAATTGCTACTTCCAACTCCACCAACAACTAATGGTTTATCAAGAAAATTAACTAAATCATTAATTTGCATTTTTGCTTCGGTCAATGGATTGACATCTGATGCATTTTCTGGCCAAACAAAGAGATCAGGTTCGAAATTTGCCGGCCGATTAGCTTGAGTTCCCCAATTCTTTGTTAATTGAAGATGATTATTCAATACGGCCTTTCGTTGCGAATTGAAATCCAAACCTAAATCTGGAACTGAACCCTGAACAGCCGCTACTTTTAAAACATTGCTGACAGTAGAAGCAGCGTTTGGGATAAAAAGGTTTGCAAAAACAATTAACAGAAGTGGCAAATATCGGTAATTAAACTTGAGCAGTACTAAATAGATTAGAACGCCGATAAAAATGACAGTGAATGAAGCTAGCGGAACCCCACCAAGTGAAAGCATTTGAGAAAATGGCGTATCAACTGCGATGAATCCGGCTCTCCCCCATCCAAAACCACCAAATGGATAATTGCTGCGGAACCACTCCAACACAACCCAGAAGGATGGCAATGTCACAAGTAGTACCAAACCTCTCTGATTTGCTACCCATGCAAACGGTGCAATTAAGAGCGCTTGGCCGACTCCCAAAATTAACCAAGGCCAGATACCGACATATGTGCTGGACCAATGCAGCAAGGGCAACGTAAAGCCCAGTGAAAACAGCAAGCCTTGCACAGTTCGACTTCTGAAGGATCTCTTATGAATTCGTCTGATTATCAGCGCGATTGCTATCGGAAAGAAAATCCAAATACCAACAGGCTCGAAAGCAAGTTGGGCGACAAAACCATAAATAAAAGCAAACATAATTAAAGCTCTAAAGCGCTCAGGAGGCGTTTGACTGATGAATCAATTCCATAACTTTTGGACAGGATTTCCAACGCCTCAGAATTCACTACCTTTTTCGGTAAATTGAAAGGTCCTTTTGGCAGTCGAAGATCGTCAACGCAGTTAACAACTACTTCGGCTTTGCGTAAGTAATCTGAACTTTCCAGAATTTTCTTTTGCAGAGAAGCAGATAGTTTTGAGTTTGATTTATTCGCAGCCTCTATAACTTCCTCGATAGTTGCAAAACTATTTGCAAGAGTCGCGGCACCTTTTGGACCAATTCCCCGTGCACCCGGTAGACCATCAGATGGATCTCCTCGGAAAGTGGCAAATAACGCGTAACGATCACCAGGTATTTCATATTTGTTCTTAATCCACTTCAAATCAACTAACTCATGTTGTGAAATTCCCTTAGCAATATAAGCGACTTTTACTTTTCTCTTGTCGTCGACCAGTTGGAAAAGATCCCGATCGCCAGTAACGATAAATGTTGGGCCTGGTTCCCTAACTGACAGCGTTGCTATCACATCATCGGCTTCGTAATCATCGATTCCAATTAATGGAATACCTATTGCATCTAAAACTTCCATGATTACGGGGACTTGAGCTTCCAGTATCTCTAACTCTTCAGCAGCATCACTCAAAGAACCATCATCAGATTCTTCTTCAATCCGATTAGCTTTGTACTCCGGAATTAAATCTGTCCGCCAAGATGGCCGCCAATCACCATCCAAACAAGCAACGATTCGATCAGGTTGATAAGTGACGGCCATTCGTGCAATTGAATCCAGATAGCCTCGAATCGCGTTGACTGGTTGTCCGGATGGAGAAACCATTGATTGAGGTAGGCCATAAAAAGCCCGATACCAGAGCGATGCGCTGTCTAAAAGTAAAAGTGTCATGCGACCTGGTTGGAGTATGCGATAACTCCACGCTTTAGTAGTTTAGTCGCCTCGCTAGCAGCGAATGACAAAGGGTTTGAGAGAGCGGAAATTTGCGTTAACAAATCCAAGAGTTGCTTCATCTGTCGTACAAAATCCCCTGCTGTTAAGTCAGTGTTTTCAAGAACTTCGCTAAGGGTGGCACCACTAGCCCAGCGATAAGTTGCCCAGGTTAATCCGGTATCTAGTTGGCGCATAGTGTCTAACCTATTTTTTGATTCCAGAGTGTGAATGGCAAACCAAATACGTTCCATTGATTTAGTGGCTTCAAGTATTGCGCCTTTAGGTGTTTTCATTTTTGCTTCATCATCATTGCGTGCTTGGAAAATTATCGCTGAAAGCACGGATGCAAGTTCTGCTGGCGTCAACTCATTCCAAATTTTCTGACGAATAGATTCAGAAACTAATAAATCAAACTCTGAATAAATGCTTGAAAGCATCTCACCCTCCGGTGCAATGTTTTCGCCATCTATGTAATTCAATTCAGATAAAACCGAACATATTTGGTCAAAAGTTCTGGGGATTACATGGGTCCGGTTTTCGACTCGCTTTTGCAAGTCGATTATTTCCCGCTCTAAACGATCTGCACGCTCTGATATTCGCGCATGCTCTTCACGGTCATTGCACGCATGGCATGGATGAGCCCTCATTGATGATCGCAATTCAATCAAAATTGCATCCTCTTCTTCGGCTGCACCGTTTCGTTTAACGCCACTTTGCCTGAAAAGATCCAACCACACTGATTTATCTTTTGCATTTTTGTGGCTCAATCCTCCGGGGATCTTTAATTGACCAACAACATTAACGCCGTATTGACAGTCATTGGGACTTAAGCGATGTACTCGTTTATCTAAAGTCATCACAAGTGGTCTGGCATATTCATGTCCGCGCTCGATTACTAATGCAATTCCGTTTCGCCGACCACCACCTATAGCCAGAATTGCACCTCTATTAACTGTTCCTAGAGTGTCAATCACTTGAGGCAATGAGGCTTTCTTATTGCGTTCATTTTTCTCGTGATCCCTAATCTGTCTGCGGATCGCTGCATATGTACTGAAATCTCCAAGATGGCATTCGATTTCCTTATTTATCTCGAGTATGGCATTTTCATTTTTTGAAATTTGTCGAGCAATACCAACAACTGATCTATCGGCTTGGAATTGCGCAAATGATGAAGCTAGTAATTCGCGGGCCGTATTTTTCCCCGATGTTGACAAGAGATTTACGGCCATGTTGTAAGTGGGATAAAAAGAGGATCGCAATGGGTAGGTTCTGGTTGTGGCCAATCCAGCCAAACTAGGTATATCTACCTCTGGACTCCATACAATTACGGCGTTGCCTTCTATGTCGATTCCACGTCTTCCGGCTCGTCCAGTTAATTGAGTGAACTCCCCTGGAGAAATTTCCACATGGGCTTCACCGTTCCACTTGGTTAATTTCTCAAGCACAACTGTTTTAGCCGGCATATTGATTCCCAAAGCTAAAGTCTCAGTGGCGAAGACAACTCTGATATAACCGGCTTGAAAAAGTTCTTCAGTTAATTCCTTAAACGGTGGAATCAATCCAGCATGATGGGAAGCGATTCCGCGTTCTAGCGCTTTTGACCACTCTCCAAAATTCAGAGCACTTAAATCCTCGGGGGCAATCACGTTTGCCAAGGCTTCAATTCGCGAACGTATGATTGATTTCTCTTCGCTGGAAGTTAAATCAAGTTTTGTGCATGATCGAACAGCCGCATCACATGCTGCTCTACTGAAAATGAAAAATATGGCAGGAAGCATACTTCTTTCTGCTAATTTATTTACTATTTCACTTCTAGGTAATTGGCGGTATTCATTTCGGAGATCTCTATTTCGATAGATCCGTTGGTAGTTTTGCGAAATTCGAACTAAATCTTTGTTTGGCGAACTTCCTTCAGACAAAAGTGGAAAGAAGTCATTTCCTTGCAATACATATTGATGCAACGGGACCGGTCTAGTTTCACTAAGGATTACCCGAATTTCACCCCTGACGGTGGATAACCATTCACCAAACTCTTCAACATTAGAAACAGTGGCAGAAAGTGAGATGACCGGGATCTCTTGAGGAAGGTGAATCAAAATTTCCTCCCAGACCGCACCTCTGAATTTATCTCCCAAGAAGTGAACTTCATCCAAAACCACAAAACCTAAATTTTCTAACGTATTGGAACCTGCATAAATCATATTTCGCAGAACTTCGGTCGTCATTACGACAATAGGTGCTTCTCCATTTACCGAAACATCTCCTGTTAAAAGTCCAACATGATCAGACCCGTATCGTTCTACGAACTCTGAATACTTTTGATTGGAAAGCGCCTTAATAGGAGTGGTGTAAAAAACTTTCTTTCCGCGCTCGTAAGCCAGAAATGTCGCAAATTCACCAACAACTGTTTTCCCAGCACCCGTTGGGGCTGCTACTAAAACTCCGAAGCCATCTTCCAGCGCATGACAGGCTTCAATCTGAAAATCATCGGGAGTGAAAGAGAGATTAGAAACGAAGTTTTGAAATTCCGGATGCGAGGTTCTTTTCTTGCTCGCCGCAAATCTTGCAGATGGTGAGGTATCCATTAGCGCAGTACCTTCATGCGATTTGGCGAAATAGATACATCTAACGGCAAGTTTCCAATTCTTTCACCATCTGCATAACCAACGGCATCAGCTGTGATCTGAATGGACCGACCTTGAACAATTGAAACAGCGGGATGAGTTATGTGGAGCCCCTTAAAAACTGAAGGAAAGATTCGGACAAATTCAAATTTTGATACCGGAGCTAAGATCATAATGTCTAAAAATCCGTCCTGTAATTGCGCTGCAGGGCAAACTTTCATTCCCCCACCATAGGACAATCCATTAGCAATCGCGATCAACATCGCTTGAGTTTCAATTGGTTTGCCATCGATAACAATCTTGTAAGACTTGGGTTGGAATTTGGGTAACTCTAGAAGCATTGCAATGTTGTACTTCATTTTCCCATGTGGCCAAGTCAAGCCGTTGGCTCGTTCATTTACTATCGAATCAAAACCGGTCGAACAAATTGCCGCAAAATACTCGTCTCCCACTTTCCCAAGATCGACCAATTCACCTTTTGCAGAAGTGGCTCTCTTAATACTTGAAATGGGGTTATCAAGTTTTAGGCCAAGTGCTCTTGCGAAATCATTGCCCGTCCCTGCTGGAATTAATCCAATGGGGTTATCTTCGATGTTGTTAATTGCAGCATGTACCATCCCATCGCCGCCTATCACAATTACTTTAGCCTCGGGATATTTCTGAATATTCTCCTTTAACAATAATAACGATTGTTTCAGAGATGATGTTGAGATTGAAATAAAAAGTAGATCTTGGGAAATTAAATACTGTTCAATGATGGGAAGCACTTTTGCGCCTTTCCCACGACCTGATGTGGGATTGGCAAAAAGGATTAACATTTATTCTTCCTCTAATAAACTTTTTTTACGATTTCGCCGACGATCATTTAACATAGAAATACCACCGGCGAGGAAATAAAGAGCGCAAAGTGGGAGGGCTAACGCCAGCATCGTGATGGGATCTCCCGTAGGAGTGAAAGCTGCCGTAAATAAAAAAATTCCAAAAACACTCCCCCGCCAAGGTTTCAAAATCGCCTTACCGGTAAGCGCGCCGGCTATATTTAACGCAACTAAAAATACCGGCAACTCAAAAGCTAATCCGAAAATCAACATGATACGTACGACAAAATCCAGATAATCATCGAACTTTATTAAGTTATCAAGTGATGTCGGAGTAAATCCCAGCAATACCTTTATTGCGAGGGGAAGAATTAGATATCCAAGAGTTACTCCAGTTGCAAAGAATGGAGTGGCGGCAATAATAAAAAGTACTGACCACTTTTTCTCTCTCTTGTGTAAACCTGGTGCCACGAAAGCCCAAAGTTGGTATAACCAAAATGGAGCAGAGAGCATCACTCCTACTAACAAAGCAATTTTTATATGTAGGTTCAAAGGTCCTAAAACACCAGATACGTATAAAGCATCACAATCAGCGATTTGGGTCGAAACTCCACATACCGGTTTTGATAGAGTTTTGATTAAAGTTCCGTAAGTAAACCATCCACCGACAGATCCAAGAACGATTCCACCCGCAGACAAAACGATTCGCTTGCGAAACTCCTGCAAATGAGAAATTATCGACATACGCTCGGCGCTCAAAGCGGGCTCGCTTTCAATTAGTTGCGAGTGAAATTAAAGAAGTTGAGAGCTGCTTAAGCTCCAGTACTTTTTTTGTCTCCATCACTATCTTCTTCTTTTGGTTTATCAGCATTCAATTCTTTAACTTCATTTTTGAAAATTTTCATGGACTTTCCGAGTGCGCGAGCCGAATCAGGCAAACGTTTAGCGCCAAATAGAAGTACGAGAACAATTACGAGGATTAATATGTGGCTAGGTTCTCTGAGAAACATAGATCCTCCTGGATCGATTAAATGACTTTGGCGTCCGGTGCTAAGTATAGGTTCAAGAGGAGTAATTT
Source organism: uncultured Bifidobacterium sp. (assembly GCA_964476715.1). GTDB lineage: Bacteria > Actinomycetota > Actinomycetes > Nanopelagicales > Nanopelagicaceae > UBA3012. Next base: position 7,286 of record CAYZBP010000001.1, read on the forward strand.
GCGAGTGCGGCCGCTGCCCTAGCGGCTATCTCTTGCTTCAAAAGCGCATCCTTTGGAATTCTCAAGTCGCCTCCCAACGCCAAAACAGCCCGAATAGCCCATTCATGATTGTGCAGATTTACCGTTCCGATAAAGCCCTGGTTGGCTAAATTCCGCTCCAAATTTTGTATTCCCCATTCTTCAGCAAACCACAGAGCTTTTTCATTGAGTTCAAGTTCGATGGAATTCCTTTGACTTCGTACCGTTTTCGAAGGCATATCAAATTTTGCAGCTTTTTCGTTTGTTGCTCTCACGGCTCGAATACGTTCTAATTTGAATTGTCTAAAATCTTCTGCCGCGTAGCACCAGGCATAAAGATATCGCCTGCCCGATGAGTCTTCGATGTACTCAAGTGGAGCAATCATTCTCGAGGTTAAGGCATCGGTAGTTGGCGAGTAATAATCAATTGATATCTGTAAATTCTCAATGATTGCTTTATCTATCAAGTGAATTTCTGGTAGCTTCGCCAATGTTGATACATCGATGCTTACGATTGGATCTACTCGTTCGGAGATCTTCACCAACTTAGCTATCAAGTCAACAATCTGCTCCCGACTTTGAGTATCTACATTGAGTAAAAGAGAGTTAAGAGCAACGATTAATGCAGAACTTTCTTCGTAAGTTAATTTGCGGGGTCTTGACAGCGGATCAGCATTTGATATTGAAATGTATCCGCCGTCGAATTGAACATCAATTAGTTCTAAGTGGCTGTAACCGGGTAATCCGCAAACCCAAAGCAGATTTAAATCTGCGATCAAATCTCGTTCACTCACATTAAATATGTCGCAAGCTTCTTTGATTGAAATACCTTGATGCGTACTCAAGAAAGGAACCATTTTTAAGATTCGAGCAAATCTACTTTCATTTCTTTTCACTGTGCACCATGCTTACTGAGAACCTCGGAAAGGCCTTGGGTGACAGATTTAACTAGAGTTTCTGGCCCGATGACTTTCACATCTGGACCACACCAAAGAATGTTGTAAACCAGTAGATCAAAATCAACATTTTCTAGTTGAATTCTTTCCCATTCGGTATCACCTGAATCCAAGATTTCAAATTTACCAAGTTGTCGAATAGCACCTCCTGATCTCGGCTTCATCAAAATTTCGGCTTTTTCAATCAAGTGCTCTGAAATATCCTTTATGTAGTCATTAACATCATAATCAACCGAAATTTCAAAAGCGTGTTCAGCTGAAACAATCTCAGGTTGGGATTGGAACCTACTTAATCTAAATCGTTTGAATTCGTTGGAGGATATCTCCTTAGCTATCAAATACCAGTGCCCTCTTCTTGAAACGAGGGAATAAGGAGCAACTTCGCGGTTGGCTATTACCCCATCAATACCTTTATATTGAAAAGAGATGAACTCCTTCTGATTAATCGAACTCCAGAGTGCAAAAAATATTGGCTCAGAAGTTTGAATTATCGGCATAGAAGCAAGAGGTTCCAATGGTAAGTACTCGGCATTCGTGCTCTGAATTTTAAAAAGCGCATCTTGGGCTAAATTTTCTAAAGCTGCACCTCGCCAAATATTTGCAGCCACCGAAAGCCAGTAGATTTCTGAAGAAGTAAAATCCACCGTTGGCATTTCGAAGTTAACTTTTGCAATTCGATAACCGACCTCATCGTCAAAATACTTATCTTTCGCCTCGACGAGTATCTCAATATTTAAATCCCGCAGATCATCTTTATCTCGCTCAAACATTCGCTCCATAGCCTCAGATGTTCCAGAATATCCAGCGACATTTGCGAAAATTTCTTCCTTGCCTAATGGGCGCCGAGTTTCCAACAACGCCATAGTTAGATTAATGAGTCGCTCGGCTTTATCTTTTCGGGCCGGGTTCATGTTAAGTATGTTACCGACTCCTCAGAAATTGGGTAGAATACGCAGATGAAAAATAGAATTCACGCAAAATCTCAGGCTGCCATAGTATCTCTATTTATTTCTGGCCTCTTGCTTTCTGCATGCTCGACAACTGGAGTAAGCGAGGAACAGGCTTCATCACCTGCACCTTCGGAGTCTGCTTCAGCAAGCACGCCAGCGCCGAGTGAATCTGCTGCTCCGGAAGCATCGGCAACTCCCGCATCATCGAGTCCTTGCAAGCCAACCGCAGCTGTCGGTTCACCAGCCAAAGATGTAGGCGCACCTAATGATGTCTTGCCTGCTAAGAGTTATACCTTTAATTTGAAGACCAATTGTGGAGATATTGAGATCACCGCAGATGGAGTTAAGGCTCCGATCACGGTATCGACCCTAGCCTTTCTTGCTAAAGGTGGTTTTTATAACGGAACGATTTGTCATCGTCTAACAACCCAAGGTTTATATGTCTTGCAATGTGGAGATCCAACTGCAACTGGTGGTGGCGGACCTAACTTCACATTTAAAGATGAGAATTTACCTGCGCAAGCAGACAACAACTACCCAGCCGGTTCTGTCGCGATGGCCAATTCCGGCCCAAATACAAACGGAAGTCAATTCTTCTTGGTTTACGCTGACACAACTTTGGGTGCGAATTACACACTCTGGGGAAAGATCACCAAAGGCCTAGATATTGTTAAATCAATCGCTGAGTACGGCACAGCTGATGGAAGCGGCGACGGAACTCCAAAAGCAACCGTAGAAATCATTAACGCCAGCGTTAAATAATCAAAAGTATTACTACTAGATCAAGAGTTTGAATTTTTCCTACTCTTGATCTAGTAAATCATCTTCGTCTGGCTTAGAAGCTCTTCTTCTTTTTCGCATTGCACTAACTCCGTCAGCAACTCTTCGGCTTCGAACCAAAAAGCCGGTGTGGCTAATCATGCGATGCTCCGGGCGTACCGATAAAGATTCAACATGCCAAGGTCTATGCAAACTCTCCCAAGACTCCGGTTCAGTGAATAACGTATTTGCTCGCAGCGCTTCCACTAAACGGGACAGTTGCGTTGTGGTAGTTACGTAGCCAATAAAAACACCACCCGGTCGCAATATTTGAGAAGTAATCTCAATGCAATCCCAAGGAGCTAACATGTCTAGCACTACACGATCAAACTTCTCATCTAGAACTGCATCTTGGAAAGAGTTAATTTGCAACTCCCAAGCAGGATGAGCAGACCCAAAAAAGAGAGAAATATTTTTGGCAGCTATTGCTCCAAAATCTTCGCGACGCTCAATGCTTAAAACTCGCCCAGAGGATCCAACTGCTCTAAGTAAAGAAATTGTTAAGGCTCCACTGCCTACCCCTGCCTCAAGAACATGGTCTCCGGAGTGAATATCTCCAAAAGCAATAATCTCGGCCGCGTCTTTCGGATAGACAATTGTTGCCCCACGAGGCATTGAAAGTACAAAATCTTCCAACAAAGGTCTTTGATAAAAATAGGGCGCACCCAAAGTTGATAGCAGGATTGAACCTTCGCTTGATCCAATAATTTCATCATGTGAAATGTGACCTTTATGCCCTTGCCATGTCGCTCCGGCGGTTAAAGTGATCGTATGCAATTTTCCTTTGGCATCGGTCAATTGAATCCGCTCTCCAGCTCTAAGCGGACCACTTCTACTGCTCTCTGCAAATCCATTTTCACTCATGTGCCTATTCTAGGCTTATCGGAGATCGCAATTGTTTAGGACCTTCAAATGAGTACAAATTCACGACGCAACACTCTCTCCCCTAGTCGTGCAAACGACTTCATGAATTGTCCTTTGCTTTATCGTTTCAGAGTCATAGACAAATTGCCGGAACCTCCGAGTGCGGATGCATTAAAGGGAACATTGGTGCATTCAGTCTTGGAAGATCTATTTGGCTTAGAACGCCAAGATAGAACTCCTACTCAAGCCCACGAATCACTTCCTTCGATTTGGGAGCAGCTAAAGGAAAAGACTCCAGGGGTCGACGCAATGTTTTTGAATGTCGATTTAGATCAATGGTTAATTAGTGCCCATTCCTTAATAGATAGGTATTTCGAATTAGAAGATCCTAAATCTTTCGATCCAACAGAGTTAGAAAAATTCGTTGAGTACCAATTGGAAGATGGCCCAATGATCCATGGGTACATCGACCGTCTGGATATCGCTCCAACAGGTGAGATTCGAGTTGTCGATTACAAAACCGGAAAATCTCCTCGAGCTGGGTACGAAGAAAAATCTCTTTTTCAAATGCGTTTCTATGCTCTAATCCTTTGGCGCACTCTTGGAAAAATTCCAAAAAGATTACAACTGCTTTACTTGGGTGACAAAAATCGGTTAATGAGTGAACCAACTGAGGCAGAGTTAATCAAGACCGAAGGGAAAATCCTTTCAATCTGGTCTGACATTCAACTCTCGTATGAAACAGGATTATGGAAATCAAAGAAAAGTAAATTATGTGATTGGTGTAATCATCAATCTATCTGTCCAGAGTTTGGTGGAACTCCCCCACCGTTACCGGTAAACGCTAGCGACTAAATTTTTCTTTCAAAAGAGGGACTGTAACATTTTCCAAAGTTTTCAAGACAATCCGACGTGGAGCTGAATCGATAGGTACTAAATGTGGAACGGCAACAACGTAAGCTCCAGCCGCAGTTGCAGAGGCAACACCAGTTGCTGAATCTTCTAAAACAATGCACTCGCTAATTTCTACATTGAGTTTATCTGCAGCCAATAAATATGGATCAGGAAATGGTTTGCTTCTACCTACATCTGAAGCAGATATCGAAAACTGGTAATAGCTCTTACCTAATCCGTTTAAAACTGCATCAACTATCGGGCGGGGACTTGCCGATACCAAACCAACTGGAATTCCTAACTCTAAAATTTCACTCAACAAAACTTCGACACCTGGCATAAATCCAACACCCTGAGAACAACGTTGTGCCATGCGGCGAACCATCTCATCTGAAAACCATTCAGCGAGATCTGGTCGGTTACTTTTGTCTGCAAGATGAATACCCACTTTGGACATTGGTCCACCTAGGCAATGTGCTTGATCTGCTAGCGACCAATCTGCACCATATTCGTTTGCTAATTCAACCTCTGTTTGCAACCACATAGGTTCGGTGTCTACTGAAAGCCCATCCATATCGAAGAAAAACGCTTGCGGAAAGATCACGTTGCGTTGAAATATTTCGCCTCAGGATGATGAACGATGATCGCTGAAGTAGATTGTTCAGGATGTAATTGGAACTCTTCAGAAAGTTCAACGCCGATTCTTTCCGGTTCTAACAATTTACATAATGCAACTTGCTGTTCGATATCTGGACAGGCCGGATACCCAAATGAGTAACGCGATCCGCGATACCCCTGATCTAGCAGATCGGAAAGTTCAGCACTATCTTCCTTAGCAAATCCGATTTCGGACCTAATTCTGGCGTGCCAAAACTCTGCCAGGCTCTCAGTTAGTTGAACTGACAATCCATGCAACTCTAAATATTCGCGGAACGAGCCGGCCTCAAATAACTTTGCAGTTGCTCTACTTATTGCTTCGCCCATCGTTACCACATGAAAAGAGACGACATCGATCTTGCCGCTTTCCTTAGATGCAAAGAAATCCGCTAAACATAAGCGACGATCTCGTCTTTGCCGTGGAAATGAAAAACGGGTTCGCTCGGTTTTTTGATCCTCTTCTAAAATAATTAGATCATTTCCTTCGCTATAACAAGGGAAATATCCATAAACTACAGCGGCTTCTAACCAAGCGTTTGTTTGAACTTCATTTAGTAGATTACGAAGTCGAGGACGACCTTCACTTTCAACCATCGCCTCGTACTCACCTCGCGCACTCTTCAAGCCCCATTGACCTACAAATAGTGCTCGCTCATCAAGCATTCCTGCATAATCCGCAAGCGGCACACCTTTAACAACTCTTGAACCCCAGAAAGGTGGATTTGGTATTTCATTGGTAGTTGAAACATCACTTCTTACGGTGTCTATCTCCATCACTTCTTGAGTGGTTACCTTAGTTCGACGTTTCTTTAACTCCGGGAGTTCTGCGCCTTCGACACCACGTTTAATTCCCATCAAAGTATCCATCAAACGTAAACCTTCAAATGCATCTCTGGCGTATCGAACGGTTCCAGGGAATTGTTCGGCAAGATCTTGCTCGACATAAGATCTCGTAAGAGCGGCTCCGCCCAAAATGATCGGCCATTTTTGATCAAGATTTCTAGCTGTGATCTCTTCCAAATTCTCTTTCATAATTACCGTCGATTTGACTAATAATCCACTCAAGCCGATCACATCAACATTTTCCTTCTCGGCCGATTCGATAATGGAGTTAATCGGTTGTTTGATACCGATATTCACAACCTCATAACCGTTATTCGACAAAATGATATCTACAAGGTTTTTCCCGATATCGTGAACATCGCCTTTTACAGTGGCAAGCAAAATTCTTCCGCGACCTTCATCATCAGTCTTTTCCATACTTGGCTCTAAGTGAGCAACCGCAAGTTTCATAACTTCTGCCGATGAGAGCACAAAAGGAAGTTGCATTTCGCCTTTGCCAAATAACTCACCCACAGTTTTCATACCTTCAAGAAGGTGATCATTAATGATGGCTAATGGTTTAATCCCTTCAGCCATCGCTAAATCTAGATCTGCTTCCAATCCTGCGCGTTCTCCATCAATAATTCGTCTTTGCAATCTCTCCTGTAATGGCAAAAGCAATAACTCTTCAGCCCGACTTGCCCGACCGGAGGCGGCTTCCACGCCCTCAAAGAGATCCAGAAATCTTGTTAATGGATCATAAGTGACGATCTCATTTTCATATTTGCGCCGGTCGTAAATTAAATCAAGCGCAACTTCTTTTACTTCATCTGAGATTCGAGCAAATGGAGTGATCTTGGAAGGGTGCACAATCGCCGAAGTTAAACCGGCATTCACCGCTTCATGTAAAAATACTGAGTTTAAAACTATTCTTGCTGCAGGATTTAAGCCGAAAGATATGTTGCTAACACCAAGTGTGGTTTGAACCTCAGGGTAAATCCGACGTATTTCGCGGATTGCATTAATTGTCTCTAAACCATCACGCCTGGTTTCTTCTTGTCCAGTTGCGACTGGGAAAGTCAGTGTGTCGATAATTATGTCTTCGACTCTCATCCCCCATTTATTCTTCAAATCTTCAATTAGTCGTGTAGCGATTGCAACTTTCAAATCAGCAGTTCGAGCTTGACCTTCTTCATCGATGGTTAATGCAATGACAGCGCATCCATGCTCACTAACTAACTCCATCATCTTGGCAAAACGAGAATCCGCACCATCGCCATCTTCATAGTTAACGGAGTTGATTACCGCTCTTCCGCCTAATCTTTCAAGACCTGCTTTAATAACTTTTGGTTCAGTAGAGTCGAGAACTATAGGTAAAGTCGACGAAGTTGCTAACTTCTCAGCCAAAATACTCATATCAACAGCACCATCGCGACCTACATAATCAACGCAGAGATCTAACATATGGGCGCCATCGCGAATTTGATCACGAGCGATCTCTAAACACTGTTCCCAATTTTGTGCCAACATTGCTTCTTTGAAAGCACGTGATCCATTTGCGTTCGTCTTTTCACCAATTGCTAAATAAGTTTTGTCCTGACGTAGTTGTACCTGTTGGTAAAGAGATGCTACGGAGGCCTCGACAGGTATTTCACGTACAACCGGCTTCTCCATCTGTGCAACTGCAACTACCTCTTTAAGGTGCTCTGGAGTTGTTCCACAACAACCACCAATAAAATTCAAACCATAATCTTCGATAAAAACTTTGAGGGCTTTAGCCAGTTCAACTGGAGTGAGCGGATAGTGCGCACCATTTGGTCCTAGTACTGGCAAGCCGGCATTAGGCATACAAGTAATCGCGATTTCTGTTTGTTGCGATAGTTGTCGAAGATGTTCACTCATCTCTGTTGGTCCTGTTGCGCAGTTAAGACCGATTGAATCAATTCCAAGTGGTTCTAGGGCGGTGAGTGCAGCGCCAATCTCACTACCGAGCAACATTGTTCCGGTCGCCTCGACTGTAACTTGAGCCATTAAATAAATATCTTTTTCAGATTTAGTAATTGCTGCTCTCGATCCATTTACTGCGGCTTTCGCTTGTAAAAGATCTTGTGCCGTTTCAATCAGCAAACCATCGCAGCCACCATCTATTAATCCTTGCGCGGCAATTTCGTAAGCGTTCTTCAAATTCTCGTAAGTTGTGTGTCCTAGAGTTGGCAATTTAGTGCCTGGACCAAGAGAACCTAAAACATATCTTGGACGCTCGGGCGTCGAATAATTATCTGCGCATTCGCGTGCGATCTTTGCACCGGCTAGCGCTAATTCATAAATCCGATCTTCTGCTTCGTATTCAGCTAAATTCGCCCAATTCGCACCAAAAGTATTTGTTTCGATCGCATCGACGCCGACTTCTAGATAAGCGTTATGTACTGCGGCAACCATATCTGGACGAGTTACATTCAGAATCTCGTTGCAACCTTCCAAACCCTGGAACTCCTCCATGGTTGGATTTTGAGCCTGAAGCATTGTTCCCATGGCTCCATCGGCCACTAAAACGCGGCTCTGGAGGCTTTGACGCAGGCTGATCATTGTGCAAAGAGTACCGGTTAAGCCATCTGCTCTAGTGTTAGGTCATGGAGATTTTGGGCATACCGCAACTCAGATCGCCAATAATGATTTTGGCTTTTTCTGGCTGGAATGACGCGGGAGAAGCAGCTTCGGCAGCACTTGAACATTTAGCGAGCATTTGGCCTGTTCAGACGATTGGTGAATTCGATACGGAAGAGTTTTACGATTATCAAAATAATCGCCCGATTGTTTCAGTGGATGAATCATTTAATAGATCGCTTACCTGGCCCACCACAACGGTTCGTGGGGTTTCGCTGCCAAATTATGATCGTGATTTAATTTTAGTTTCTGGTGTCGAACCTTCATTGAAATGGCGAACTTTCGTAGGTCAATTACTCGATCTCGGAGAAGATCTCGATATTTCGATGGTCGTTTGTCTTGGTTCACTGCTCGCTGATGTTCCCCATACTCGCCCGATACCAGTTACCGCCACTGCAGCAAGACCAGAGTTTGGTGAACGTCTCGGATTGGAAATGAGTCGTTATGAAGGGCCAACGGGAATTCTTGGAGCAATTCAAGATGCCTGTAATCAAAGAGAGATCGATGCGCTTTCAATTTGGGCTGCAATACCCCATTACGTTTCTTCACCGCCTTGTCCCAAAGCCACGTTGTCTTTGCTAAATCATTTAGAGGATTTATTAGAGCTCTCAATTGATTTAGGTGAATTACCTGAAGATGCAAAAGCTTGGGAAATTGGTGTTGATCAACTTTCACAGGAAGATTCCGAGATTGCGGATTACGTCAAATCATTAGAAGAAAGTAAAGACGAGGCTGACTTACCGGAAGCAACTGGTGAGGCTATTGCCCGTGAATTTGAAAGATATTTACGCAGACGTGGAGACGACAACCCTCAGATTTAGATTGCCACACCTAAAACTGCATCGATAAATCTGGCAAGAGTGCCAGTGTTCGCAAGTTTTGAGTTTTTATCTGAACCAGAATCTACTATTGCAGTTTCTACCCAAGCGTCAATGTGCGCAAGCGCTTTAGAAGTATCAAGATCGTTATTTAGTGCATCAACTACACGCGAAATTGTCTCTGTAATTTCCGGTCCCTCTGGCTTAGCAAAACCTTTTCTCCATCTTTCCAACCGATTGGTTGCATTTTGGAGAAGAACATCATCCCATTCGCGATCGCTTCTATAGTGATTAGCAAGAAGTGCCAATCTGATCGCCATTGAATCAATTCCAGCTTCTCGAAGTTTTGATACAAAAACTAAATTGCCCTTCGACTTACTCATCTTTTCGCCCTGATAACCAATCATTCCGGTGTGCACAAAATACTTCGCAAAAGCAACATCATTCATAACTTCACCTTGCGCAGCGCACATTTCGTGATGCGGGAAAATTAAATCCGAACCACCACCTTGAATAGTTACTGCGCTTCCAAGATATTCAAGAGCTATAGCGGTGCACTCAATATGCCAACCTGGTCTACCTGCACCAAAAGGTGAAGCCCAACTTGGCTCCCCCTCACGATGCGCTCTCCAAAGTAAACAATCTAATTTATTGCGCTTACCGGCCAGAGTTGGATCGCCTCCACGCTGTGCAAAAATTTCGATCATTTGCTCTAGTGGCAAATGTGATCGACTTCCGAAATCAGGGTCTGAAGAGATATCAAAATACAGATCGTCTTCGATCTTATAAACAGAATTCTTCGCCATCAGCTTTTCGATAGCTTTAATCACCAGTGGGATTGCTTCTACTGCGCCGATGTAATGATGAGGTGGGATCACTCGCAAAGCGCTCATGTCATCTTTGAAAAGATCTATTTCCTTTGTTGCGAGATCTCGCCAATCTATATTGTCACGAATTGCTCGCACTAAGAGCGGGTCATCGACATCTGTAATATTTTGAACATAAGAAACTTTTCTGCCTTGAATTAATAGCAATCGTTGTAAAAGATCAAAAGTTAAATAGGTCGCGGCATGTCCCATATGTGTGGCATCGTAAGGAGTGATCCCGCAGACATAAAGCTTTATCTCTTTTTCAGTAATCTCATTTATAGCCTGGGTTTCGGTATTCCATATTCGCGGCTTGGAAGTTATCTGTACACCGTGGGACGCTAATTTGTAATCCGGTATGGATATTGATGTCCAAGTTTGCATTGGTACAGAGTACCTAAACTGGAGGCCAAGGAATGGCAGGCCAGTCCTCAGAGGGGAAAGGAAATTTGCCCGAATCAAGAAGATCTAGAACACGTTGTCTAGTTATTTCCTTCTCCTCATCAGTTAGCAGATCTGCAATGAGATTACTCCAATTTTGAAACTCATCGATGAATCTTTTAAGTTGTGCGGTCTCTTTCTCATTAAAGGTATGTCCTCTCCATTGCCAAAGGACTGTTCTCAATTTGTCTTCTACGTGGAAAGTGACTCCATGGTCGCAGCCAAAAATTTCACCGTCTTTGGTCGGTAATAAATGGCCAATCTTGCGATCGGTGTTGTTAATAATTGCGTCAAAAAGCGCCATTTTTCGCAACCGTTCATCGTTGCTTTGCGAAAATTCGATAATTTCGAAAGATTCATCCACTTCAATCCAATGTTGAACCATTCCAAGACCAAAAGGGCCTTCCCGTAAAGTCGTAAATGGAACAAGATTGAAATTCATGAATTCACTTGTTAAATAGGCAGCAACTTCTCGTCCAGCTAACGATCCTTCTTCAAAATCCCAGAGTGGTCGTTCGCCAGAGATGGGTTTGTAAATAATATTGATTTCAGTTTCTTCTAAAATCCCAAAAAGAGTCGCGTTAGATGCGTCAACTAATCGGCCCAATATTTCGATGGGCTTTTTACTTATAGCATCTTTAACGTCGGTAGCCATTGGCTCTCGGACATAGATGCGCATTTGGGTCTAAAGGATTTCCACAAAACTGACAAGGAGGGCGGCCGGCTTTGACTAAAGCATTTGACCGCAGTGCAAAACTTTTTGCCATGCTTGCCGTGAGGCTCACTCTAAACAAATCTGGACCCTCGGTAATTTGATGATCAATTACCTCTTCGGTTTCTCCGGCTTGTGCTTCAATAATTAACTGTTGGGTTTGTGGATCCCAGGCTATGGCGATTACTCCAACTCGAAAATCATCCATCAAAGGAAGTTCAAGCGGTGCATCATCCGTTTTGAGCGCAACTGATTTCGGCGGCAAATTCATCTCTTTTAACAAATTCAGAATTCTCTCAGCTAATAAGGCAACTTGGCTTTTCTCCAAACTTACTGAAGAAATTCTATTTCCTTCTTTTGCTTGCAAATAAAAGGTGCGCTCTCCAGGCATGCCAACTGTGCCAGCGACGAATCGTTCAGGTTTTTGGAAATCAAAAATATTTCTGCTCATGCTCCACCCCCATCACCTTTGCCGCCGCCAAGTCCCGCCAATTCTTTATTTTCTAGCAACTTACTTAAAGGAGTACCAGATTCATTCATGGAAATCAATGCAGTTCTTCTGGAGTGCTCTTCATTTTCATGTGACCCTGAATTCTCAACCTTCACGATTGAGATCGACGCTGGATCGATCACTAATTTTTGAAAATTGTCGATCGGCAAACCTAAAATCTTTGCTATCGCCAACTTGATGATATCCCCGTGACTAACAACAATTACATTGTCGTTCTCCGCTAATTTATCAATGATTGAATCTAAACCATTAGAGACTCTTTTGAACATTGCTTGGAAACTTTCACCTTCTGGAAAAGTTACTGTCGATGGTGATTTTTGGACGCTTTTCCACAAAGGCTCTTTCGCCAGTTCACTAAGTTTTTCTCCGGTCCAACTTCCATAATCTGATTCAATGAAATTATTGTCGATTTCAATTTCTGTTTTGCCATATTTTTCATGCCAAGGAGAGATAGTCTCAATGCATCTTTGCAGTGGACTTGAGATGACTCGGCTGATGAGGACATCCCCAATTCGTGCAGTTAATCCTTGGGCTTGAGTGAAGCCAGTTTCGTCGAGAGAGATGCCTGGGGCTTGGCCGGCAAGAACTCCTGCGGTATTTGCAGTACTTCTTGAGTGTCGAACCAAAATAACGCTTGCCAACTGGCCTCCCTTAGATACCCTCCGGAGAGGTTAGCCGAAAACTTCCCAATTGGACGAACCGAATTAGAGCAGTTGACGTAAACCCCGTTAAATAGATGTGAAATAGATGTTAATAGATGAGGTGCTAGCAAGTGGAACAAAGACAACTAGGCAATAGTGGATTACGCGTCTCTGCTATTGGACTTGGCACCATGACTTGGGGACGCGACACCGATGAACATGAAGCAGCTGAGCAACTTAGAATTTTTACTGAATCTGGTGGCACCTTTATAGATACAGCTGCCAGTTACTGTGATGGCGATAGTGAAAGAGTCATTGGTGGACTTATAGGAACAATGATTCCGCGCGAGGAAGTAGTCATTGCGACAAAAGCTGGAATCGTAGGACGTGAAATCGATAACTCTCGAGGTGCTCTGTTACGAGACCTTGATGAATCATTAAAAAGGTTACGAACCACTTATGTGGATTTATGGCAAATACATGCTTGGGATCCGACAGTCAGGCTAGAAGAAACACTTTCAGCCATGGATATCGCCGTTAATTCAGGCCGAGTCCGATACGTTGGAATTTCAAACTTTTCCGGATGGCAAAGTGCTCGTGCAATAACATTGCAAAGTTCGGCAACCGGAGCCGGCAGAGCTGAAATCTGTGCAACGCATAACGAATACTCATTACTAAATCGGAAAATTGAAAAAGAAGTTTTGCCTTGTTCTCAAAACCTAGGAGTCGGTGTATTGGCTTGGTCGCCACTGGGTCGTGGAGTGTTAACTGGTAAGTATCAAAATGGAATTCCGGCAGATTCTCGTGGAGCAAGCCCCCACCTTGGTCCCTTTGTTGCAAATTACCTTGATGCTCGCTCCAAGCAGATCGTTACTGCGGTTAGTACGGCTGCAGATGGTTTAGGAGCAGCACCACTTGAGATTGCCTTAAGTTGGGTGAGAGATGCACCCGGAATTTCAAGTGCGATCATTGGAGCACGTACCTCTGCGCAACTTCGCGGTGCTTTGCGCTCTAATGATTTAGTTTTGCCAGATCTTGTTCGCTCGGCTTTAAATGATATTTCTGAGGCAGGCGATTGAAATTCACCAAACAAACTCCTATGAATACCAGACGATTCAAATACCAAAAGGAATGAAGATCAATGTTGTTCGATCGATGTTGGTAGAACGAGCCGAGTTAGGAAGTTGGGTTTTAGATCGAGTTCGAATTTACCCAGATGGCAGGCATTTGGTGACTCTGCGACGCCGGGTAATCAAGCCCCAACTTTCATTGGTGAACTAGGACTCAACAGTTTTGTAAGAATTTATCCAATACTCGCACGCCAAATTTGAGAGAACTAACTGGAACTCGTTCGTTAATTCCGTGGAATAAGGACATGAAATCCAAATCTGGCGGAAGTTTTAAGGGCGCAAACCCAAAACCGGTAATTCCCAGAAGTGCCAGGGCTTTGTTATCTGTTCCGCCGCTCATGCAATAAGGAACCGGAATACCCTCTGGATCCTCAGAAATAATCGCGGCACACATTGCATCTACCAATTTTCCTTCAAAAGGAAATTCAAGCGCTGCATCTGTAGCAATCGTTTCTATTCTTACACCTTCATTTAATAGTGAATTCATCGTAGTCAGGAATTCGTCCTCATAACCTGGCAGGAATCTTCCATCTATGACTGCAGAGGCGGTTTGTGGAATTACATTTGCCTTGTAACCAGATTCAAGCATTGTGGGGTTCGCTGTATTTCGTGTTGTGGCACCAATCATTCTGGCCATCGAACCTAGTTGCGCAACGATATATTCTGGATGTTCAGGGTCGTATTGCAGATTGCAAGCCTCGGCAACTTTACCTAAGAAAAAATTAACCGTGTTTGTTTGTCGAATTGGCCAATCGTATGTACCAATTCTCGCGACACTTTCACTCAGAGTAGTAATCGCATTCTCTAAATTAATCATCGAACCATGACCAGCAGTTCCCTCAGAGATTAAGCGCATCCAATGAAAACCTTTTTCAGCATTTTCAATCAGATAAAATCGTTTTCCATTCGGCAGAGTTGCCGAAAAGCCACCAACTTCTGAAATGGCCTCTGAACAGTTTTCGAATAGCTCTGGTTTATTTTTTACAAGCCACCTTGAACCAAAAAGTGAACCCGCCTCCTCATCAGCAAAAAATGCCAAGACAATATCTCGCGGAGGTATGTATCCAGATCTTTTCCAATCTGCAACGACAGCCAAGATCATTGCGTCCATATCTTTCATGTCAACCGCACCACGACCCCAAATTTCTCCATCAATAATTTGACCTGACCAAGGATCGTGTTTCCAGTCTTCGGCGTTAGCTGGGACTGTATCTAAATGTCCATGCAGAACTAGAGCGGGGCGATTGCGATCTGCGCCTTTGATACGTGCGATCACATTGGAGCGATTTGGAGCGCTGTCGATAATTTGATTTTCTATTCCGCATTTTGTAAGGAAATCACTGACATAAATCGCAATATCTTTTTCATTTCCATTACCTTCACCAAAATTCACGCTTGGAATTTGGATCAATTTTTGACAGATGCTTACAACATCATTCTCGAGTTGCTCGTACTCAGTGCTTCGCATTCGGCTATTCTCCCCCACTTTGAACTCTAAAGAGTGATTTTGGTAGGCTATCTCTACAGATAGGCGGAGATCGCTGGACATCACCTGACCGGGTGGCGGAATTGGCAGACGCGCTAGCTTGAGGTGCTAGTTCTCGCAAGGGATTCGGGGTTCAAGTCCCCGTTCGGTCACAAGAATTCACCAGTAACGAACATATCCAGAATGGGGTCTTTGTGCGGGCAATTTCGATATCGGGCGTTGGTGCAGCGGATCAACTCAAAGTCGAAGAGTTTCCACGCCCAGTTCCATCAAATACCTCTGGTGGACAACTCTTAATTCGCGTTGAACTTGCTGGCATTAATTTTTTTGATATTTATCAACGCCGTGGAGAAAGACCGATGAACTTCCCTGGGATTCTTGGCGTAGAGGGCATCGGTACGATTTTGGAAAGTTCAGTTCCGCTTCTAAATTTTAAAGTTGGCGATCGCGTCGGATGGGCTGGCGGTTCAAAATCTTATGCAGAATTTTTGACTCTAGATGAAGATCAATTGATCCCTTTGCCGGCAAGTATCTCTTCAGAAAAACTATTGCCTTTACTCTCACAAGGCTTGACTGCCCATTTTCTAGCAACATCCTCACATATTGCTTCACCAAAAACCACCGCTTTAGTAACTGCAGCATCTGGCGGTGTCGGTTCTGTCTTAATTCAGCTTTTGAAACGTACCGGTGCTCGCGTAATTCCAGTGACCTCCAGTCATGAAAAAGTCGAGCGATTGAAGATATTGGATTTCGAGCATGCCTGCACATATTCAGAGATGAAGGAACGGGTATCAGACTTAACAAAAGGTTTAGGAGTCAATGTTGTGTATGACAGCGTCGGAAAAGAAACTTTTAATCAGACAATCGAACTCGTAGGACGAAGAGGAGACATGGTTCTCTATGGTGCCGCCAGTGGACCCGTTGATCCAATAAATCCTTTGACTCTGACCAGAAACTCGATCTACCTTTCTCGTCCCACACTTTCAGATTTCATACCAACTTTTGCTGAGAAAAAAGATCGCATCAACGATCTTGTTAGCGCACTTCTTTCTGGAGCTTTGGAGCTTCCGCCAATTCAAACCTTCACTTTTGAGCAAGCAACGCAAGCGCACCGTCTCCTTGAAAGTGGCATGGCTGGCGGTAAATTGGCCTTCAGGACAGAATAGGATTTAGTTAAAGATAGGAAGGGTGGTAATCCCGATGGAAGATTTAGCATTGTTGGTTGCCATGATTTTGTTTTTCCCTGCGATCCTGGCACCACTCGCTTTGGGCTTAACTTTCTTGAAGCGCCAACGTTGGCACATCTTCTTCATACTCCCAGTGGCGATTATGGCATCATCAATCAGTGGTCCGTTGATTCTTTCAAATGTGAGCACCGGTGGAACTGTGATGGGTTTCATCGGGATAACTTGTTCATTGCTTGCTGTCTGGCGTTGGGTGAGATCAGCACCACCAAAACCTTTACGTGAAGATTAAGCAATTGGAAAATTCTGAAGTTATTGATTCACTTGAAAAGGCTCAGGCATTAATTAAAAGCGTGCCTGATTACCCCAAACCTGGAATTGTATTTAAGGACATCACCCCTCTCATTGCAAATGCCCAGGCTTTTACCTTGTGTGTCGATGCGATGGCTAAATCTTTATCAGGGGCCACTCACGTTGCTGGTCTTGAAGCACGTGGATTTGTCTTCGCTGCGGCAATTGCAGCGCGACACAATTTAGGTTTTGTACTCCTTAGAAAGCCTGGAAAACTTCCTCGAGAGGTTTACAAAGTTGAATACGCGTTGGAGTATGGCTCTGATTCACTTGAGTTACATCGAGATCAGTTATCTGCCAGCAATAAAGTGGTCATAGTAGATGATGTTTTAGCAACTGGAGGAACTCTTAGCGCGGGAATTTCTTTAGTGGGTTTAACTGGGGCGCAGATACTGGGTTCAGTTGTTTTAGGAGAGATTCCTTTTCTATCTGGTCGCAAGAAAGTTTTAAGTGAGCATCCAGAACACCGGATAGACGCGGTTTTTCAGTTTTAGATTTACTCCAACATAATTAAGTCTAAATACTGGTCGTTCCATAAATCTTCTTCACCATCAGGCAGCAGGAGTACTCGTTCTGGCTTTAATGAAATAACTGCACCTTCATCATGTGATACCAAAATAACAGACCCTTGGTACTCGCTTAGCGCTCCTAAAATTTCATCCCGTGATGCTGGATCTAAGTTGTTGGTTGGCTCATCTAGCAACAGTACGTTAGCCGCGCTCACTACTAACATCGCCAAAGCCAACCTGGTTTTCTCTCCGCCACTTAAAACCTTAACTGGCTTTTTTACATCATCACCAGAAAATAAAAATGAACCCAACACATTTCGTGCTTCTGGTTCACGAATATCAACTGCCGAACTCAACATATTTTCAAGAACTGTTCTCTCGTAATCCAAAGATTCGTGCTCTTGGGCGTAGTAGCCAATTTTTAATCCATGACCGGCGACAACCTCTCCAGTGTCGGATTCCAACTCCCCCGCCAAAATGCGAAGCAAAGTTGTTTTACCTGCACCATTTAATCCCAGGATTACTACACGCGAACCTTTATCGATTGCTAAATCAACATCAGTAAAGATTTCTAGTGATCCATAGGATTTACTCAGACCAGTAGCAGAAATTGGAGTCTTCCCACATGGAGAAGGCGTTGGAAAACGTAATCTAGCTACGCGATCACTCTTACGCTCATCTTCAAGATTTGAAAGCAACTTCTCAGCACGACGGAACATACCTTGCGCAGCTTTAGCCTTCGTCGCTTTCGCACGCATTTTCTCAGCCTGCTTTTCGAGAATCGCAGCCTTCTTTTCAGCATTCGCACGCTCACTCTTTCGGCGATGTTCATCCTGTTCTCTTTGCTGTAGATATTTCTTCCACCCCATGTTGTAAACATCGATGACATTTCGATTGGCATCTAGGTAGAAAACTTTGTTCACAACAGTTTCAATTAGAGCAACATCGTGACTGATCACAACTAATCCACCAGAGTACTTAGCTAAAAATTCCCTTAACCAATTGATCGAATCAGCATCCAAGTGGTTTGTAGGTTCATCAAGCAAAAGTGTTTCTGCACCACTGAAGAGAATTCTTGCTAACTCAACCCTTCTACGTTGACCACCACTTAATGCTCCAATGTTTTGATCAAACAATCGCTCGGGAATTCCTAAGTTTGTTGCGATTGCCTCTGCCTCTGCAGTTGCTGAATATCCACCAGCGGCGTTGAATTCACTATCTGCTCTCGAATACTTGGTTAGTACGGCTTCTAACTCTTCACCTTCAGTGTTAGCCATAGCCTCTTCTGCTTGGCGCATTCGCTCAACGATTAAATCTAAACCGCGTACCGATAAAATTCGATCCAGTACAGATCCCGCTTCATCTCCTGTGCGTGGATCTTGTGGAAGATAACCGATTGTTCCACTTCGATTTACTTGGCCACCAGCCGGTAATGTTTGACCAGCCAAAACTTTTGCTAAGGTGCTTTTACCTGCACCATTTCTACCAACAAAGCCAATGCGATCACCACTATTGATCCTTACTGTAACTCCAGAAACCAAAAGTCGAGCACCAGCGCGCAACTCTAGACTAGAAGTGGAAATCACATGAGAGATCATCTCATGGCAAGGATGAGAGATTTTCCCGATCTCTGGTTACAATTCAATGATCAGAGGCATGAGTGAGATACACCGTATTGGGAGAGAAAATATATGTTAAAAACTCGTGGGTATGCGGCTACCACTGCCGGCGCTCAACTGGCACCTTTTGATTTCGAAAGACGTGATCCAAGAGCAGAGGATGTGGTGATTGAGATCACCCATGCAGGCATCTGTCATTCAGATATCCACCAGGTCCGCGAAGAATGGGGATCCGCCTTATTTCCGATGGTTCCTGGACATGAAATTGTTGGGAAAGTTATAGCGGTTGGTACCAATGTTTCTAAATTCGCAGTTGGTGCGGTTGTTGGAGTAGGCGTATTTGTTGATTCTTGTCGTAAATGTGAAAACTGCTTAGCCGGAGTTGAGCAATACTGTTTAGAAGGTATGACTGGTACATACAATGGTTTAGAACGTGATGGAGTAACAGTTGCGCAAGGCGGATATTCGAAAGTAATCGTCGTCGCAGAAGATTATGTTGTAAATATTCCAGGAAATTTAGAACTTGCAAACGTAGCGCCACTCTTGTGTGCTGGCATTACCCTTTATTCACCATTACGTCATTGGAAAGCCGGATCTGGTAAGAAAGTTGCAATTCTTGGCTTAGGTGGATTAGGTCACATGGGTGTTAAGTACGCAAAAGCTATGGGTGCGGAAGTCACAGTGTTCTCTCATTCCCCTGAAAAGCGCGACGATGCTTTAAGCATGGGAGCAACTCATTTTGTGGCTAAAGCTGGCCCAGAAGATTTTAAGAAACTGGCAAAAACTTTTGATTTGATTTTGAATACAGTCTCGGTTGATTTAAATCTTGAAGATTATTTAGGAATGCTTAAGTTAGATGGCACTTTAGTTTTAATCGGTCTACCTGGAGCTCCTTATAGCGTTCCAGCAGGGGTATTGCTCGGTCAACGTCGACGCCTAGCCGGATCGATGATTGGTGGAGTACGCGAGTTGCAAGAGATGTTGAATTTCTCCGGTGAACATAACATTACAAGTGATGTCGAAGTAATCGACCCTGAATATATTAATACTGCCTGGGATCGAACTGTTAAGTCAGATGTTAAGTATCGATTTGTAATTGATGTTTCAAAAATCTAGCGAACAGTAGAGATAAAAGTTGCCAGCAATGGAGCAACCGCAAGGGCTGGAAGCAAATCACCAACTGCGATAATTTTGAAGTTCAACAATCGCATACCTATCCCTATTAATAACATTCCTCCGACGCTAGTCATGGCTGAGATCTGATAATCAGACAAAACTGAACCGAGCGCAAAACCGACACCACTCCAAGCACCTTGATAGACAAGGACTGAGAGCGCAGAAGCTCCAACCCCCCAACCGAGTGCAGCTGCGAAAGCTATTGCCGCGAATCCATCCATAACGCTTTTAAGAATCAATAAAGAATTGCCTTCACCTAAACCATCGCTAATACTTCCCAGAATTGCCATAGGACCAACGCAGAAAACTAAAGATGCGCTAACAAAACCGGCGACAAAATTTCCATCGCCTTCTTTTTCTTTCGTGAATTTCTTCTCTAGGTATGTACCTAGTCCATTTAGACGATCCTCGATCCGCAAGGCAGATCCAATTAATCCCCCGATCAGCAGAGAACCTAGAACAACTAATATCGGCCACCCTTCCCCAACGGCGTTTACGAAATCTGGGTTCCACATTGCTGCAGCCGCGCCTGCTGCTGCGAGGAAAGAGACTAAACCAAGCGCATCAGTAACTAATGTTCGAGTTCTATTCGGGATCCGAGTACCAATAAGAGTGCCAAGGGCCGTGCCGAGCAAGATCGCTACAACATTTATCAAAGTTCCAATCATAGGAATTTCACCACAGAGATTGCTCCGATAAATAGACAGTAAAACGCAAATGGGTAAAGCGTGTGATGCTTAAACCACTTCACTAGAATTTTCACTGAAATGTAAGTTCCTAAGGCGGCAACAATCGAACCTACGATGACTGGCCCGATTATGTGACTTATCTCCGGATTGAACAGATCTGGGATCTTTAAAATACCGGCACCGAGAATTACTGGCGTTGCTAGAAGAAAAGCAAAATCTGAAGCCGCGGAATGAGAAAGTCCTCTATTCAAGCCAGCACCCATAGTTACACCGAATCTACTGATGCCCGGAAATAACGCTGTTGATTGTGCTACACCAATCGTGAATGCACTTTTAAAAGATATTTGATGAACTAAAGTTTCATCCGAGTCTGTGATTGTTTTTCTTCTACTTGATTTTTCGGCAATGACTAAAATCAATCCATTTATAGTGAGAAAAATACTTGCAGCGAGCGGCTCTGAGAAAAGAACTTGGAACTCTCTTTCAAATGCTATTCCCAAAACACCAACAGGAATGGTTGCTAGTAAAATCAACCAAATAATTCTGGATTCAGGTGTCTCTATTGAACGTAATTTCAAACTTGCGAAAAATGCTCGAATTAATTGCAGCCATCTTTTCCAGAAAATCAATAAAAGTGTGATCGCGCTAGCTGCATGTAAGGCAATGATCATCAATAAATATGGAGATTCTCCTGCGGTGGTATTTGTTAGAAATGATTTCCATTCGCCACCAATCCACGCAGGAACAAGGATTGAGTGACCTAAGCTTGAAATTGGGAATAACTCAGTAACACCTTGCAAGAATCCAGTCAATATCGCTTGCCAATATGAAAGTTCAAGTTGTGTAGCCACTTGCCCAACGATATCGGCTAAGAACTAATAAGATGCGCTAATGAGATTTAGACTCTCGCGGACCATTCCGCATACTCCGTGGAGAGCCGAAAATACTTGGTCGCTTTCCCCGCAGCGCTTTGCAATTTTGATTTTTGGTTTGGTGCTTTTTGGTATTGGTGATGGACTATTGGTTGTAGCTCACATTGGTAATGCACCTTGGAGTGTTTTGGCCCAAGGCTTAAGTTTGCGCACAAATATCGCATTGGGCTGGTGGACATTTTTTATCAGCACCATAGTTCTTCTGATTTGGATCCCATTGCGGGAAAAACCGGGCTTTGGAACTATTGCCAATATCGTGGTGATAGCGACCTTTATCCAATTGACCGTAGATCTACTGCCAACCCCATCGGCCCTTTGGAGCCAACTGACCCTTTCCATAATTGGGGTCATAACGGTGGGAGCCGGCAGTGCGCTTTATCTGACCTGTGCTTTAGGACCTGGCCCCCGAGATGGCTTGATGACCGCTTTGCACTACCGAACCGGGCTGCCCGTAGGACGCGTCCGGCTATTTATCGAGGTCGTGGTTTTGACGCTCGGCTGGTCCCTGGGTGGACGAGTCGGGATCGGAACTGTTCTATTTGCGCTCTTCATCGGCTTTTCGGTCGCTTTTTGGTTAGAAATCGTGGGGCGTCTTACCGCCCGTTAAGCAAATCCACAGGTAGGTTAATGGCATCTTCCCTCGGTGTCGCGAGCCGTTACTTCGCACGGGGTCGCAAACACCCCCGTTACCAAAACAGTAAAGAGGGGTAATGCTAGATTCATATTTCAAAATTAGTGAACGTGGATCTACCGTCGGACGTGAAGTTCGCGGTGGTCTAGTTACGTTCTTCACGATGGCTTACATCGTGGCTCTCAATCCGCTAATCATCGGTCTTTCGAAAGACAGCACCGGTAAATTCATTGGTGGAGACGCTCCTAACTTGGCAAAAATTGCCGCTGTCACCGCTCTGATTGCCGGAATTTTGACAATCCTGATGGGCGTTGTGGCTAATTTTCCATTAGCACTAGCAACTGGTTTAGGTCTTAACACTTTCGTTGCAGTAGGTATTGCTTCGCAAATGACCTGGCAAGAAGCTATGGGATTGGTGGTACTAGAAGGCTTAATTATTTTGATTTTGGTACTCACCGGTTTCCGAGTTGCCGTATTCAAGGCGATCCCAACTCAACTGAAGATTGCAATCTCAGTTGGTATTGGCTTGTTTATCGCATTGATCGGTTTAGTAGATGCCGGATTCGTCCGCAAAACCGCATCAGGTCCAGTGCCAGTAACTCTTGGCGATGGTGGAACACTTGTTGGCTGGCCGATAGTTGTTTTTGCTTTCGGTTTGCTATTGATGATCGGCTTGATGGTCAAGAAAGTTAAAGCCGCTATTTTAATCGGCATCGTCGCAGCAACTGTTTTGGCTGTTGTTATCGAATCCGCATTCAAAATCGGTCCATTATTTGACGGTGCTACCGGCAAAGTAAATCCAAAAGGTTGGAATTTAAATGTGCCAGCAGTACCTGAGGATGTTGTGGCTACTCCTGATTTCAGCATCATTGGAAGTTTCGATCTATTCGGAGCATTCTCTCGAGTAAGTGTTGTTGCTGCACTGTTGTTCGTCTTCACACTTCTTTTGGCTGATTTCTTCGACACCATGGGAACGATGACTGCAATTGGTGCAGAAGCAGAACTCAATGACAAAGATGGAAATGTTCCAAACGCTAACAAGATCTTGTTAGTTGACTCGGTAGCAGCTATTGCTGGTGGAGCATCTTCAATCTCTTCAAATACCTCATATATCGAATCAGCTTCAGGTGTCGGTGAAGGTGCACGTACCGGATTGGCATCTGTAGTTACTGGTATTTGTTTCTTACTAACAACTTTCTTAGCTCCACTTGTTGCAATCATTCCTTACGAAGCAGCAACACCAGCTTTGATCATTGTTGGATTCTTGATGATGACCCAGATTAAGGGAATTGAATGGAGTGACTTGGGTATTGCTCTCCCAGCATTCTTAACAATTATCTTGATGCCATTTACTTACAACATCACCGTAGGTATTGGTGCTGGCTTTGTATCACACGTATTGATTCGTGGGCTGCAAGGTAAGGGTAAAGAAGTGCACTGGTTGCTCTGGTTAATTTCAGGGCTGTTTATGGTTTACTTCTTAACTTCACCAATTAATAATTGGGTAGGTTAATAAGCGTTAATAAGTAAATAGCGCCGGTTCACTTAAAGTGGCCCGGCGCTATTTTTAATTTAAAGAGCTCTTGCGAACCAACGTCCATTTTCGTGAGATAAATCAATTGTGAGACCGAAAGCCTGCGAAATATTGACAGAGGTTAAAACGTCATTTATCGGGCCCGCTGCAACAACTCCCCCATCTCGCAATAACAAGGCATGAGTAGTGCCACTTGGAATCTCTTCGACGTGATGAGTGACCAGCAAACTTGTTGGTGCTGCAGGATCCAATGCCAGGCCACTTAATCTGGTTAGTAGATCTTCACGGGCTCCTAGATCTAATCCAGCGGCCGGTTCATCTAAAATTAACAGTTCAGGATCTGGCATTAGCGCTCTGGCGATTTGAATTCTTTTTCGTTCGCCCTCACTCATGCTTCCGAATTTTTGATCCTTATTTTGCGATACCCCAAATAAGGAAAGCATTCCCAATGCTCTTGATTCATCCCATAAATCATAAACTTCTTGCCACCTTCCAGTGACGGCCCAAGATGCGGTCATAACCACATCCAAAGCGCACTCATCTGGTGGAATTCGATCTGTTAGAGCCGCACTACTTAACCCAATACGATGACGAAGTTCAAAGACATCCACGCGACCTAATAACTCATCTAGCACCCATGCTTGGCCTTTTGTAGGGTGGATTAAAGTCGCAGCAATTGCTATCAAAGAAGTTTTACCAGCACCATTCGGACCCAAAATCACCCAGCGCTGACCTTCATCTACTCGCCAGGTAATCGGCCCCAAGATTTGACGCCCACCTCGGGTTAAACAAACTTCGTTAAAATCAATAACTGACACAGGAGTAAAACCTACCTGATCTGCAGCCATAATCAGAGCAAAAGTCTCCACCGGAGTCAAAGTAATTGACGCTAACCTTGCCCACTGTGAGCGCCGCTATAACCCTTTCGGGCAATATTCAACACGACCTTACCCACAAGATATTGGGGCATCTAAATACTTTTGAGGTATCCGAGGTGACCGAGAAAGTTTCAGTTGGCGAAATATTTATAACAGTTCTTTTGAATAACTCCACCAAAGAGATCCAAAGTTCAGCTCACTACGGAATATTGAAGGATTTTGCGCAACTCTCACATCTGGCTCTTGAGTGTTCGGAATTTGATACAGCACCAAAGCATCGAATCCGCGTGAAAAGAGACCATAGAAGTGAAGGCAATAAGCGATTAATCCTTCTAGATGTGGATTCGACTTTAATACAGCAAGAAGTTATCGAATTATTGGCAAATAAAGCAGGCGCTGGTGCAGAGGTTGCAGAGATAACGACCGCTGCGATGTCTGGCCAACTCGATTTTGCTGCGGCTTTACATGCTCGAGTGAAACTCTTGAATGGTTTGCCTGAATCCGTTCTAGAGGAAGTTCGCAACGAAGTCTCTTTGACACCGGGTGCGCGTGAGTTGATCAGCGCTCTAAAGCAACTCAATCATTGTGTGGGTATTGTCTCCGGCGGATTTATAGATGTGATTTCACCGTTGGCAAACGAATTGCAAATTGATTATGTTCGCGCCAATAAACTGGAAGTTAAAGATGGAAAACTTACTGGCGGTTTAGAAGGACCGATTATTGACCGTGCAGGCAAAGCCCAATCTCTTTTTGATTTTGCTAAAAACTGTGGAGTTGATATCGCAGATACGATTGCAGTCGGCGATGGAGCAAACGACATTGACATGCTCAAGAGTGCAGGTTTAGGAATAGCCTTTAATGCCAAGCCTATTTTGCAATCAGTTGCGGATATATCTTTGAACAGTACTCACTTGGATACAGTGCTTTACTTGATTGGCCTGTCTAAGAAAGATTTAGCCGCGATTTAAAGACGACAAGCGTGGATATCGGTAACCAGGATTCCTCTTGCTCCCAGAGACCACAAATCATCCATTATCCGATGAGCATCTTGGCGTTTGACCATTGCCCGGATAGCCATCCATCCTTCGACTTTTAAAGGAGAAATAGTAGGAGATTCAATTCCTGGCGTTAGCGCACACGCCGCTTCCACCAAATCGCTTTTTACGTCGTAATCCATCAAAACGTATTGCCTAGCGATAATCACACTGTTTAACCTGTGAATCAAAACTTGCATCTCATTACTTGTTTTAGAACTTGAAATCAAAACCGCTTCGCTTTCCAGCATTGATTCGCCGATAACTTTAAGACCTGCCTGTCGAAGGGTATTTCCGGTAGAGACCACATCGGCGATCGCATCCGCTACGCCAAGTCTGACTGCGCTTTCAACAGCTCCATCAAGCTGGACTACATCGGCTTTTATGGATTTACTATCTAAATACTTTTTAACCAAACCTGGATAAGAAGTTGCGACTCTTTTTCCGTTCAAAATCGAAATATCGGCACCGTCTGTCGAAACAGGTACACCAAATCGGAAAGTGGATTTTCCAAAACCTAAAGGCAAAAGCTCTTGTGCATTTACGCCGGAATCAAGCAATAAGTCTCTACCCGTTATCCCGATACTCAACTCGCCTGATGCTACATAAATTGCAATATCGCGTGGCCTTAAATAATAAAATTCAATCTGATTTACTTCATCGATGGTAACTAAATCCCTTGAGTCAGAACGTTGTTTGTAGCCGGCCTCTAGAAGTATCTTAATTGAATCCTCAGCAAGAGATCCTTTATTAGGAAGAGCAACGCGTAACATTCCAACCTCCTTTTTGCATTACATTATTAGCCTAAACAATCCTAAAGTTCTTGGTAAACCGCATCCATTTCAATTTCACGTGCCAACATCATCACTTGTAAATAATAAATGAGCTGACTGATCTCCAGTGCTAAATCTTCATCACTTTCATACTCTGCAGCCATCCACACTTCAGCGGCTTCTTCAATAATCTTTTTACCTATTGAGTGGACTCCCCCAGCCAAAAGTTCTGAAGTGCTGGATCCTGCCGGTCGGGTTCGTGCAATCTCCCCGAGTTCGCGCCACAACTCTTCAAAGGTTTTCACATCTCAAAGGATAGTGCAGGCTCAACAGTAGATGCGTTCCATTTACCTAGATTGCTAAGAGTTATTGAGTTGACTCACGGCTAGTGAACGCAATTTGCGAACCATCTCTGCTGGATCTTCAGATTTGTAGACTGCCGATCCGGCCACAAAGGTATCTGCTCCGGCGCGTGTGGCTATTTCAATGGTTGCAGCTGAAATGCCGCCATCGACTTGCAACCAAATGTCACGTTCAGAAGATTTCAGAGCCGCCCGCACCTGCGCTACTTTCTCCATTTGATCTTCCATAAAACTTTGACCACCGAAACCTGGCTCTACTGTCATGACCAAGACCATATCTACCGAATCAATCAAATTTGAAATGGCGCTAAATGGAGTATTTGGTTTTATAGCAACTCCAGCTCTCGCACCTTTCTGCTTAATCTCCTTGATCAGCCGCTCTGGATTATCACTTGCTTCAATGTGGAAAGTTACGCTGTCAGCACCGATTTCTGCGTACTCAACGCCAATCCGATCGACATCAGCAACCATCAAATGTGCATCAATGGGGATTGGACATTCTCTAATGATTTTCGAAGCAGTGCCAAAATCAAAAGTAAAATTCGGAACAAAAATATTATCCATGATATCTAGATGGATTAGATCTGAAACTGACGCTACCTTGGAAATTTCATTTGCAAGGTCATTGAAGTCTGCATTGAGAATGCTTGGGGTAATTCGCACGTGCATATTGATAATTCTACTTCGAGACTCTTTGGAATACCGCCAGGAACATTCCATCAGTTCCATGCAAACCAGGCCAGAGTTGAACCGAATTTGATTCCTGCAGATTCATATCTTTTGGAAAATACTGAACCGCTGGAATTGCTTTGAAATTACGATGATTTGCCAAAAATTTTTCGACATTCTCAATTGTCTCTGCTGGATGTGGTGAACAGGTTACGTACCCTAAGAGACCACCAACTTTGATTAATTTGCTGGCATTTTCCAGCAAACCATTTTGAATACTGACTAATTCGCTAATCTCTGCGCTCTTCTTACGCCATCTCGCATCTGGTCTTCTACGCAAGGCTCCCAGACCGGAACATGGAGCATCTACTAAAATTCGCGTGAACGACTCTTCTCTGAAAGCAGTTACTAGGCCATCACTTAATACGATTTGGTCGGTAGATCTCTGCATTAGCTTGGCTCTATGTGAAGAAATTTCATTCGCTAAAAAACTAATATTGCGCTCTTTGGCCCACCGATCTAACAGAGCGCTTTTCCCGCCCGGTCCGGCACATAAATCAAGCCAGAAATCATCCTCATCGAGTGGAATATCTACAAAAGCTTTGCTCACCAAGAAAGATCCCTGATCTTGAACGCTGGCACGCAAACCTTTAATCGCAGGGATATCACCTGGGTCACCTGATATCTCAACACCACTATCTACCCATGGTGCTGTAGAAAAATCCGCATTACTTTCAAGAAGTTCGGCTTGAGAGGCTTGATTAGGCCATCCAATCACACATACCTTCGGATTTTTATTGTTGGCAATACATTCTTGCTCGACCCTATTCATATCTCCGAGTCTTCTGAGATAACTTTCTAGTATCCATCTTGGATGAGAATACTGAATTGAAAGTTGATCCAATTTGTCGGTAAAACCTAAATTAGTAATCCATTGTTCGAAATCGAATTTCGACACTTTTCGCAAAATCGCATTGACAAAACCTGAACTTGATTGATTAATTTCTTGCTTTGTTAAAGTTACTGCCGTATCTACTGCCGCATGAGAGGCAACCCTCATATTGAGCAGTTGATGTGCGCCCATTCGAAGGATTTCACGCACCTCTAGATCTAAAGTATCTACCGGCCTGTTGCTTACACTGTCAATAATTTTGTCGTAGGTTCCACGCAGTCGAATAGAGCCGTAAACAATCTCAGTCACAAGTGCTTTATCTGCAACCGACAGGTTGCTTTCTTTTAAAAAATTTGGCAAAGCTAGATTTGCATAGCTACGTTCTTTTTCTATTGAGATTAACGCTTTCAAAGCAACTCTACGAGATTGAAGTCCGTTAGATTCAGACATATTTGATTTCTAATTGATCATCTTTCGCTTGAATTCCTCTGAACCACTCAGGACCAGACATCAAATTTTTCCCACTACTTTGAATTTTAACTATCTCAATGTCAAAATCATTAGTTGCTGCGAATAAGCGTTGATTTTCAAAAGAAACAGTGCCTGGTGCCTTCACACTTTTTATATCGCTTACTTTTACTTCATAGAAAAATACTTCGTTATCTCGGAATGTGCTTTTAGCGCGGGGTGACGGATTCAGCGCTCGAACCATATTTCTAATCGATATTGCAGAGTCACTCCAATTTATTCGTGATTCTGACTTGTTGATTTTTGGTGCAAGTGTTGAATCAAAATTATCTTGAGGTGTTGGTTTCTCAAGATTTTGAATCTTGATTAACGTTTCTGAAAGCAAGTCAGGGACCAAATGACTCATCATCTCTAGGCACTCCCCTGATGTTTGAACTTCATCAATTGATACTGTCTTCTGAAGGTAAAGAGGACCAGTATCCATGCCGGCATCTAGTTGAAAAATTGATATTCCTGAAATCTTTTCCCCATTCCATATTGCTCTTTGGACTGGTGCGGCACCGCGATATTTTGGTAAAAGTGAAAAATGGACATTTATCCAACCATGTTTGGGAATTCCAAGAAGAGCGTTAGGAATTATCTTCCCGTACGCAATCACAATAACTAGATCTACAGATGAAAGGAGATCTTCCGAAGTGAGAGCCTCTATCGAGGTGTATAAATTAATCGAATTATTTTTCGCAAACTCAGCCGCAGGAGAATCAATCAAAGAACTACTTCGTCCTTGAGCAGCAGCAGGGCGAGTAAGTATTCCCACGAGTTCATGCTCAGACGAAGCGATCCAATTCAAAGAGGGAATTACGACTTCAGGAGTACCTGCAAATAAAATACGCACTAACTACCAAGGCCAAAAGTTGGGTGTGGAGAAATGCGGATCTCCGGATTAGAAACTCCAAACCATTCGGATTCTCTAACTTCACGAAGGGCTTCTTTGCGCAACTCTTTACTTAACCGATCAATAAACAAGATTCCATCTAAATGATCAGTTTCATGTTGAATGCACCGGGCCATTAATTCACTGCCCACAATTTCAACTGGTTCACCATGCATGTTGAAGCCTTGGGCTACAACAGACAAGGATCTTTTGCAGTCATAAACTAGTCCCGGGAAAGAAAGGCAACCTTCATCTCCTTCTTGTTCTTCTGCACTTAACTGCAATTTAGGATTGATTAAGTGGCCAATCTCTTCATCTATATTCCATGTAAAAACTCTTAAAGAAACTCCAATTTGAGGGGCGGCTAACCCTGCACCACCCGCATCAAGCATCGTGTCCGTCAAATCCTTGACCAGGCTTCGCAACTCCTTGTCGAAATTTACAACCTCAAGAGAAGGGGTAGCCAATACTGGGTCCCCGAAAAATCTAATCGCTTGTGTGCTCACAAGAGTATTTTACAGTTCAATCGGGTCAACTCTGACCTTTAAAGCACTCAATCCATGGGCACTTCTGATTCGACAATAGTTCAACAGGTCGTCGACCAACCCTTGGCCATTTTGATCAGAAGCTCTCAAAATGATTTTGGAAAGGTAGACATCATCTGTCGATTGAAGAGAGGAAACTAGATATTTTTGAGAGAACTCCAAAGCCATATTGTGGAGATCT
>CAYZBP010000001.1:37923-40467 GCA_964476715.1 uncultured Bifidobacterium sp.
AGGGCCAATCACACTTACGGCCTTAAATTGAGGAGGTAGTTGCAAATCGCTACGTTCCAGAAAATCTCGGCTGGCGATGTGCCATGGATCCCACCTCAGCAGCGCCTGAAAGTTCGGATCGGTTGAAACTACATCTAAGAATACTTCTGCATTTTTTGCTGCTAATGCGCTCACCGTAAACCAATTTAATCTGGCTTGTTCTTCGGCATTTACCGTTGCTCTTTCCAGGAAGATTCTGGAATCCAAGAAGACGATTGCTGCATATCCATTCTTGGCTCTCGGTTCACTACCTGGAGTCGAGAGTACAATGCAAGAAGTTGTGATCTCATCCAAAATCATAGATCCCTGATTTGAACTTCGAATGGTTGTACCTGGAAAAGCTTTTCCGATCTCCTCCAAAGTGCGTTCATCACCAATGCCTGAATGTCTAAAACTCTTGCCTGCACAATAATTGCACTGCCAATCAGATTGAAATACTCCGCAAAGTCCACAAACAATCGCCTTATTAACTGATGCAATTATTAATTTCCCACCGCATTGACAGCGGGCGTGATTGGCACATTTTTGACAAACTAATGATCGAATGTAGCCTCTTAACGGGACTTGAATTAAGACTGGCCCACTCTGCAATCCTTTTTGAATCGTCTTCCAAGCTTTTGTAGAAATCCGACCTCTCTGATCAGGGGAACTCAATTCGGATATACCAGTAAATTTAGGCGAAAAATCTCTAAATACTTCTCGATGCGGATGCAAAGGTTTTAACCATCTTGCAAGTACATATCTAGTTGAAACTAAAGAAGGTGAAAAACTTCCTAATATGAGCGCACACCCCTCTTGCTTGGTTCGCTCTATCGCCACCTCTCTTGCATGCCAACCAGGTGACCTAATTTCACTGAAATTTTCATTTCCTTCATCCCAAACAACAATTAGAGATAAGGCCTGGATCGGAAGAAAAATGGCTCCTCTTACTCCAATTACAATTTCAACATTTCCATTTAATATCTGCAAATAGTTTGAGTACCTCTGACTTTTAGTTAACTCAGAACTCCACGTGAGAATGTTCTTCCCGATTCCACTTTCAAGAAATATTTTCAAACATCTATCAACACTTTTTGCATCAGGAACCAGAATCAATACACTTCCACCACGAATTTTGCATACCTCTGCCATAAACTCAAATGGCTCAGTAGCTGGAAGTGGTGTCCAAATCACATGAGAGGCTTCTCCACTTTTGAGCGAATCAAAGTATGAGTGCGGGTAATGTTGAATCAAATCTTCATTGATTGGTTTCTGATCTGAATAATCAGGAGAAATTTCCTTTACGGAGTTAATAGCCACAGGGATCGCGAACCGAAGTACATCCATAATATTGCTCGCATATTTTCTGGCTACTGCTCTCGATAGATTTAAGATGCTTGAAGTCAGTAGCGGTGTTTCATAATTCACTTTATCTACATATTGCATACGTCCTACGTGGGCGGAACTATTTGCTCTGCCAACAATGAATCCGTCGCATTTTCTACCATTAAAAGGCACTCGTACTGACACGCCAGGTGCTGCAATCTCCGACAACTCTTCAGGTACCAGAAAATCGAACTCTTGATCTAAATGAAATACGCCAGTGTCAACTAATACCCGAGCAATTGGAGAATTTTTTGCCGGTCTCCCCTGTATTTTTGGCGCTCTTTGCCTTACTAAGGTTAAAGCTTTTGGTACTTGCGCCACCTGTTACTCACATTCCTAAAGCGCTGCGTAACTCCGTTGCTCTATTGGTTTGTTCCCAAGCGAATTCTGGTAGTTCGCGACCGAAATGACCATAGCTGCTGGTTTTGCGATAAATCGGGCGCAGTAAGTTCAAATCGCGAATGATTGCAGCCGGTCTCAGATCGAAAACTTCCATCACGGCGCTTTGGATCTTTTCCTCGGAGAGAGCGCTAGTTCCAAAAGTTTCTACAAACAGTCCAACAGGTTTTGCCTTTCCAATTGCATAGGCAACCTGGACTTCGCAACGATCGGCCAATTCAGCAGCCACTACGTTTTTTGCAACCCATCGCATTGCATACGCTGCGGAACGATCTACTTTGGAAGGATCTTTTCCACTGAATGCTCCGCCACCATGACGAGCCATTCCGCCGTAAGAATCAACGATGATCTTGCGACCAGTTAATCCTGCATCACCCATCGGACCTCCAACTACAAACCTTCCGGTCGGATTTATATAGGCGTTGATATTTTTGCTCGGCAATTCATACATTTCCAATACCGGAGCAATCACTTCTCTCAACAAATCTTTTTGTAAAACTTTTTCGAGGTCGACGCCTTCGTCATGTTGGGTGGAGACGACTACTGTGTCCAAACGGATTGGACGATGACCGTCGTACTCAATAGTGACCTGTGTTTTTCCATCAGGTCTCAAATATGACAAGGTTCCATTTTTCCGAACTTTTGCAAGTTGCTCAGCGAGTCGATGCGCCATAGCAATTGGCAATGGCATCAACTCTGGTGTGTCATTACATGCGTACCCAAACATTAATCCTTGATCGC
>CAYZBP010000002.1:0-20042 GCA_964476715.1 uncultured Bifidobacterium sp.
TAAGCCAGCACCGTAAGGTGGGGTTGTTATGAGTACTCCAGAGGGGCTATTGGCGCCCGAGCCGGATAAAACTTATCCAGCTTTAACAGTGACTGCCATTTTGGTAACTCATGACGGTGCCCGCTGGCTTCCGGAAGTTGTGGCCGCGATATCTTCACAAACCAGACCAGCCAATCAAGTAGTTGTAGCTGATACCGGCTCTTTAGATTCTTCACGCCAATTGATATCTAACTCGGGTCTGCCGCTAATTGAGTTAGAGCGCGAGCGTGGTTTTGGTGAAGCCGTAGCGATCGCAGTTGAAACTCTGCCTGAGATTGGGAGTAAAGACGGTGACGGTAGTGGCGGTGACGGCTCAGATGAGTGGCTTTGGTTATTGCACGATGATTGTGCGCCTGCGCCCGGTGCGCTCGCCGCATTGCTTGAAGCAGTAAATGAAAGACCTCAAGTCGGAATTGCAGGTCCCAAGATTTGTGGTTGGAATGATCGCGGTTATTTGCTTGAAGTTGGAATCAGCATCGGAGTCAATGGCGCGCGTTGGACCGGTCTTGAACCGCGTGAGCGCGACCAAGGCCAACATGATGGAATTCGAAATGTACTTTCAGTCAGTACTGCTGGTGCATTAATTCGTCGAGACTTGTTTGAGGAGTTGGGCGGTTTTGATCCACATCTAACTTTATTTAGAGATGATGTTGATCTTGGTTGGCGTGCACATGTTGCAGGCTATTCAGTAATTTGCGTAACAGATTCCGTTGTTTACCATGCAGAAGCTGCAGCAACAGAACGACGTGAAGTTGATGTAGAAGGCGCGCCACTTCATCGGCCCCACTTATTGGATCGACGACATGCTGCATACGTGTTGCTTGTAAATGCACCGTCTTGGATTCTTCCGTGGGTTTCAATCCGATTGTTGTTCACTGCAATTTTGCGAGCATCTGGTTATTTACTTGCGAAGCTACCGGGTTACGCTTTAGATGAGATTGCAGCGATTGCGCTGAACTTTTCGCGCATTGACATTCTCAGAAAAGCTAGGAAACGAAGAAAGTTAACGCGCTTGCTTCCATCCCGCGTAGTTCGACCTTTTCTAGCTCCGTGGCGAGATCAAATCATTCTTCCATTAGAAAATTTGCGAGATTTAGTTTTGCGTCGTACTGATAGTGCGCCTACTTCCTTAATTACAGAACCCATAAATGATGACGCAGATTTAATGGATTCTGAAAGCAAACCCAAGTCACTACGGGTCTTGATCAGACCTCTTCCAATTCTTTTAATCTCCTTGACATTAATTTCACTAATTGCAGGAAGAAATCGATTGGGAGAGATTTCTGGTGGAACCCTTCTAAATATGCCTACAGGGGCCACCGAACTAATGAGAATTTACAGTGACTCTTGGCATGCAGTGGCACTTGGTACTAACACTCCGGCAATGCCAATTCTTCCGCTACTATCTTTTTTATCGATTTTTACTTTTGGAAATGTTTCCCTACTCGTAACAATCCTATTTTTATTTGGCCCAGTTTTGGCAGCGGCAACTTTCTTTGCTTTTCTACGTGATCGAGAGTTATCACAAGGTAATTCTGCATTAGGCGCGTTGATTTATGCCTTAAATCCATTAGTGATTACTTCTATTTCATCAGGTCGAATTGGCACCTTACTTTTTATAATCTTTTTGCCGGTGTGTGCACTTGCTGGGAAGCAGGCACATGCTCCGGAAAATTTAAGTTGGAGAAAAATCACAGTTTTAAGTGGGCTCTTCGCATTTTTAGTTTCACTCAGTCCACCCTCTTTCTTAATTGGTGTGGGTTCAATGGTTTACATTATTTTGAATTCAAAGTGGCGCTCAATTGTTTTCTATCATCGGATTCAGAAATTTGGGGTTATAACTGCTGCGACCATCGGGGCTCTTGCACCTTGGTCCACAAATGCACTCCTACATCCAACGAAGTGGCTCATGGAGAGTGGGATTAGCAGTGATGTAGGCCAACCTTGGCAAGCATTGATTGGTAACCCCGGAGGCGTTGGATCTCCACCAATATTTATTTTGGGCATAGTTGCTTTAATCGGCCTGATTGCACTTCGTTCCACGCATGCTGTGCTTCTGGGTGCGCTTACCCTTATTTCAATTAGTTTTTCTGCCATTTTTATGGCAATAGCTATTCATGCAAATGGAGATTCGCTTCATGCGAGAGTTTGGCCAGGGGCTTCTCTTGCACTAGCTAATTTCTTCGGTTTAATTGCACTAACTACCATGCTGAATGGCTTGGTTTACAGATTGCAAAATTCAAATTTCGGATACCGACACATCTCCACTGCAATTCTTTCAACAGTTGCAATCTATTCCACAGTTGCACTTTCAATCTGGTGGGTTTTACCCGGAGCTGACAGTCCAACACGTTCTGGAAATTTACAGATTATTCCTCCATTTGTTGCAGCAGCTACCGCAGGGGAAGAAAGATCTCGGACTTTGATATTACAAAGCCAGCAAAGTGATCTGGGTACAAGCGTTTCGTACGCATTGTTGCGAGAGCGCGATCTCGTTTTTGGAGAATTGGATTTAATGTATAAGGAAGATCCAGTCATTTCGAAAATTGTTTCAGAAATTGTTGACGGTGCAGGAGAATACCCAAGTGAGCAGTTAGTAAATTATGGCGTCAGATATGTTTTCTTAAATGAGCCGGTTGACAAAGAAGTTGCACGCAAAATTGATGGTGTCGGAGGATTAGTTCGATTGTCGGCAACCAAAGACGGTGTACTTTGGAAAATAGCGGGAAACTCTGCTCGAGTGAAATTTATTAGTAAAGATGCAGAACCAATGGCACTTCCTTCAAATCGAATTTCAGCCAATTTTAAGATTCCAAATTCTGGCGAAATTTTACTGGCAGAGCGCTTTAGTTCTGGTTGGCGACTACTGGTGGACGGCCAATTTGTAAAACCAGAAATAACCGCAGAGGGATTAACAAAGTTTAAAGTTGAAACTCCAGGAGATGCACTTTTGATTCATGACGGAACTCTACAAAGAGCCGGAATCTCCCTACAGTTGATGACAATCGGACTTATTGTATTTTTCGCCTTGCCTCGCGGAAGAAAGAGATCACAGCTTTCAGATGTCGAGTTGGCCAGATGATAAAACTCCAAGAGATAAGGCTTAATCGGGTTCAAGCCATTGCAATTTCAGCAATTATCATCGTATTTCTCTCACAGATCTTTTCCGCAAAACCTGAAATTAGAAAATACAGTGAAAATATTTCACCAACGATTTGTCCGTCCGAACCCACAGGTGTCAACTCTGTTGTCTATTTATCTGCTAAGAAACGGGGAGTAGCAACAATAAAGAAAGGTGAAAGAAAGTTTAAAACTCAAAAAACTTCTTCAATCAGTTTAGGGAGTAAAGCAAAAGAAGTAGAGGGCTTAGGTGCAAGTCCGCTTTTAGTCGCTGTCAAACCACAAAGCTGGATGGCTCTAAGTCAATGCACTCCTGCCACTAGTGAAAAATGGTTCCTAGGTGGCTTGTCAACCATCTCTAGTATCGGATATTTTCAATTTGTAAATCCAAATCAGAGTAAAGCGGTAATTGATTTGGAGATTTGGAGTGAAGACGGAAAAGAAAGTAATCAAAGTTTAGTTATTTCGTCACAAAGCACACGAATAGTTCAACTGAACTCACTTGTTACAAATAAAAAGTTTTTGGCGTTTCATCTAACTGCTAGAGCTGGAAGATTCTCCGCCGTATTGTTTGATGAACGAAAAAAAGGTCTTGCAAAACTTGGGGGAGATTTTGTTACTCCAAATGCAACCCCAGGCAAGAAAGTATTTATCACTTCAGTATTTGGAAAGATTAAAAATCAAAAAGTTAAATCACAATTTCTGCACTTTCTCGCCCCAGGTGAAGCAGACGCCTTGGTAAAAGTCACTTATTTAGCAAAGTCAGGGATTTATTCCCCTGTTGGTTTAGCAGAGTTAAGAGTGCCTGCAGGCAAAGTTGTCCAGGTTCCATTTTCATCCTTACCGACAGGAAGATTTCTCGCTTTGCAGATAGAGGCGACCGAACCGATCGTTGCGTCAGTTTTCTCCAGCGTTAAAGGCTCAGTTTTTGATTTCGCCTGGAGTTCTGGAAGTGAAGCAATTAATGCTCAAAACTTTGAAGCGATCACTGTTCCTGCGATTGGGATGAATCTTAATGTTTACACGGAAGACAGTTCTGTGGTCGTAGAAGTAACAACAAATCGGAAAAAAGTTAACCGGAAAAATTTATCTGGCATAGACAGTTGGAAAATACCTTCTAACGTGAGATCAATTAGAATAATTCCTGGGGCTAAACCAGTATTTGCAAGCTTTTCAGCGCAGGATTCCCGAGGGGTCTCAGCGATGGCGATTAGGCCAGTTACCGCAATCGAACGCTCAGCACTTCCCATTTCAGATAGCGAAGTTTTGACACCTAGAAAGTAGTTTTAATTTAATAATCGCGCCAATCCCAAACTCTCTTAATTGAAGCGACTACCTTATATACATGTCTCGTAATGAGCCCACTCGCTCTTCTCGGCCGTCGCGACCCTCTAGACCATCTATGCGTCGCTGCGCAAAGATGGGATGCGGAGAACCAGCAGTTCTGACGTTAACTTATATTTATTCTGATTCCACAGTTGTGCTTGGACCGCTAGCAACATTTGCCGAGCCACATAATTATGATCTTTGTAATGTTCATGGAGAAAAATTGACACCACCACGTGGTTGGGAGTTAATTAAACTAGCAGCAGAAGAATATGCATCCGGACCAACACATGATGATTTACTTGCAATCGCTGAAGCGGTGCGTAGCGTAGCTTCGCCGCAAACAGAGGTAGTTCATCCGACACTTGGCCGTCGAGGACATTTGCGCGCATTACCATCGGAATAAATATATGAACTATGAGCTAGATTTTATTGATCAGATAATCAAAGCTTACGACGTTCGTGGACTTGTCGAAAATTACTTAACTCCAGAATTTGTATTCGATATTGGGCAAGCGTTTGCGATGTTAGTGAAAAGTGAATGCATAGTAGTTGGTCACGACATGAGACCATCTTCTCCTGAATTAGTTCAAGCTTTCAGCGAGGGAGTAAATTTACAAGGAACCAATGTGATCAACATTGGACTTTGCTCAACAGATCAACTTTATTTTGCGACTGGAAAATTAAAAATGCCTGGAGCAATGTTTACCGCAAGTCATAATCCAGCCCCTTACAACGGAATTAAGATGGCGCAGGCATTCGCAAAACCAATCGGTCGGGATTCGGGATTGGATTTCATTCGTCAAGTACTAGTAAATGGAATTTATGACGAACCTGATAAAAACAAAAGAGGCGTCACTACTTTTCAAGATCTGTTAAACGAGTATGCACAATTCTTAAATGATTTAGTTGATTGTAAAAAAATTAGACCATTAAAGGTTGTCATTGATGCAGGAAATGGCATGGCTGGTCATACTGCTCCAAAAATATTTGCTAACTTGCCAATAGAAGTGATTCCGATGTTTTTTGAATTAGATGGAACTTTTCCAAATCATGAAGCAAACCCGATTGACGCAGCTAATTTGGTGGATCTGCAAGCAAGCGTGTTAGCAAACAAGGCAGATTTGGGCCTCGCATTTGATGGGGATGCCGATCGCTGTTTCCTAGTCGATGAAAAAGGAGATCTGGTTGACCCTTCTTTGTTAAGTGCACTAATCGCACAACGCGAAATTATTAAAAACCCAGGAGCCACCATTATTTATAGTCTAATTTCCTCACGCATCGTGCCAGAGACGATTTTGGCCAATGGCGGCAAACCGCTGCGAAGTCGAGTGGGCCACTCATTTATTAAATCGATGATGGCTGAATCCGGTGCTGTTTTTGCTGGGGAGCATTCGGGCCACTTTTATTTTGAAAAGTTTTGGGGCGCTGATTCAGGTGCCTTAGCCGCTCTCCACACTTTAGCTGCTCTCGGTTCTACCAATACGGGAACAACTTTGTCGCAATTACTGTCACCGTATGCAAAATACGTTCAGAGTGGAGAAATAAACACCAAAGTAGGTGATATTCAAGAAGTCATTTCAAAAGTTAAAGCAAATTATTTAAACCATCCTGATCTTTTGGAAATCGATGAGTTGGATGGATTAATGGTGATTTCGAAAAAATGGTGGTTTAACTTAAGAGGATCCAATACTGAACCACTTTTACGCCTAAATGTTGAAGGGGATACTGGTGCAATAATGACCTCCATGCGCGATGAAGTTTTGGAGTTGATTGCCAAATTAAAGTAGGTTGATCCAAGATAACTAATCAAGAAGAACAGGATGAGAAAATGAGTATCGACCCAAAGATATTAGCGGTGCTAGCTTGTCCTGAATGTCATTCCCCATTAGCAGAAGTTGATTCTGAATTATTGTGTGCAAAATGTCCGCTTGCATATCCAATTAGGGACGGAATTCCAGTTTTACTGATTGATCAAGCGCGAAAACGTTAACTAGAGATAAATAGAAAATGAGTGAAATTAAGCAACTGGACGGAGTTGTAAAAACTTACGCTTGGGGATCCCATTCTGTCTTGGCGGGAAATAGGGGAGTCGAAAGCAGCGACCTGCCTGAAGCAGAGTTGTGGTTTGGGGATTTTCCAAATGGGAGACTGCCAGTTCTGGCAAAGATTTTGGCCGTAGCCCAAACTTTATCTTTGCAGGTTCATCCAAATAAAGTACAAGTTGCAGCAACCCCTAATTTATTTTCAGATGCAAATCACAAACCAGAGATGCTTGTGGCTTTATCTGAGTTTTACGCCTTGGCTGGAATTGCTAGCGAAAGCCAGATTATTGCTGCCATTGATTCAATGGGAACTTCCAGTATTTCGAATTTTCTAATCCCAAAAATTAAGAATGGGGATTCAATAAGTAATTTTTTGAGCATTCTTTTGGGCGCACCAGATGATCTGAAGTTGATTCCAGAGTTGATAAATAATTTGCAAAAAGTAGCCAAGCCTTCGGATCGGCAAAGTTGGACTTTGAAGGTAGCAAATACTTATCCAGATCGACTTGATGTTCTTGCCACATTACTTTGTAATTTTGTAAAGCTAACTCCAGGACAAGCGATCTATCTTCCTCCGCGAACAATCCACGCGTATTTAAATGGCGTTGGGGTTGAAGTAATGGCAGCAAGCGACAATGTGGTTCGTGGTGGTTTAACCATTAAACCTGTAGATCTAAAGTTGTTTTTAGAGATTGCAGATACTTCGGCAAAAAGTTTGGAAAGTTACTTGGTTGGTCCAGAAAATTTAGTAAATGGCAAAACTTGGAGCGCTCCTGATCTTAAATTGGTAGAACTCC
Organism: uncultured Bifidobacterium sp.; assembly: GCA_964476715.1. GTDB lineage: Bacteria > Actinomycetota > Actinomycetes > Nanopelagicales > Nanopelagicaceae > UBA3012. Next base: position 7,328 of record CAYZBP010000002.1, read on the forward strand.
CTGCATCCCAAGATGCTCAATCTCATTTGATTACCGCCGAGACGACCGCCTTTGTGTGGGGCGGCAAGGTGACCCTTAGTGCCGCCAAAGGGGAGAGTTCAATCACGATTGGTGGGGATTTAGGCGCAATTATTCCAGCAGGACGGTTTGAGTACAGCGGCACTGGCTCGCTTTGGTTAGCGTCACAAGGTTAAATCCGGCACTTCTTAGTAAGGTAAGCGCTCTAAACCTTGGTCAATTATTTGGCTATTGACCGATTCGAGTAAGGATTGAAATGACCGCTACCGCCATAAACAAGACCGACAAATATGACGTTGCCGATATATCTCTGGCGGCCGAAGGTAAGAAAAGAATTGAATGGGCCGAGCGGAACATGCCAGTTCTGGCACAGATTAGAACTCGATTCGAAAAAGAGAAGCCATTTACCGGAATTCGCATTTCAGCTTGTATGCACGTGACAACCGAAACCGCAAATTTAATGCGCGCTCTTGCAGCCGGTGGTGCGGAACTATCTCTTTGCGCATCAAATCCACTTTCGACTCAAGATGACACAGCAGCGGCGCTTGTTCATGAGTACGGAATCAATGTTTTTGCACATAATGCAATCGACCGCGACGGCTATTACCGACACATAAATGCCGCTCTTGATTTGCAGCCAAACTTAGTTTTTGATGATGGTTGCGATCTAGTAAATACATTGCACACCACTCGACGTGAGTTACTTCCAAATGTATCCGCTGGATGCGAGGAAACAACTACTGGTGTAATTCGTTTGCATCAAATGGCTAAAGACGGTGCGCTTACTTTCCCGATGATTGCCGTGAACGACACCGACACAAAGCATATGTTTGATAATCGATTTGGTACTGGTCAATCAACATTAGATGCGATTTTCCGGGCGACTAATACTTTGATCGCTGGAAAAATTGTTGTTGTTGCAGGATTTGGTTACTGCGGAAAAGGTGTTGCAGAACGTGCTAAAGGTATGGGAGCAGATGTTGTAGTTACTGAGATTGATCCAACTAAAGCATTAGATGCCATGATGCAGGGCTATCGGGTAATGCCAATGATTGACGCTGCAAAAGTTGGGGATATTTTCATAACAGTGACTGGAAATCGCGATGTACTACGTGAAGAACATTTTGCAGTCATGAAGGACGGAGCCATAACCGCAAACTCAGGACACTTTGATATTGAGATTGATGTTGCGTGGCTAGAAATTAATGCGAAAAAGAAGAATTTGAAGATTCGCCACCAGACCGATGAGTATGTAATGGCTGACGGTAGAAGAATTCTGTTACTCGCAGAAGGACGCTTAGTAAATCTTGGAGCGGCCGAGGGTCACCCTGCTGCAGTAATGGATATGTCATTTGCTGATCAGGCGCTCACTGCTGAATGGCTCGTTAAGGCCGGCAAAGGATTAAAGCCTGGCGTATATGACGTACCGTCTGAGATCGATAAGGAAGTTGCTCGCTTGAAGCTTGCCAGCATGGGCGGCTCAATTGATTCATTAACTCCAGCCCAAGAGCTCTACTTGAATTCGTGGGAGCACGGCAGCTAATGACTTTGATTATGGTCGTCGATGATGACCAGGATCTTGCAGAGATGCTCGCAATCGTCTTAACCGGCGAAGGCATGGAAGTTGATTTAGTGGGGCGCGGAGATGAAGTCATGGAAATTTTCCGCGCTACTCCACCAGATTTGGTTTTACTAGACATTATGTTGCCAGGAATTGATGGCATCGAAGTATGCAAACAAATTAGAGCGGAATCTATGGTTCCAATTGTCATGCTGACGGCCAAGGGGGAGACCGCTGACGTCGTAAAAGGTTTGGAATTCGGTGCTGATGACTACATCGTGAAACCTTTTCAGCCTGGAGAGTTAATCGCTAGAATCAAAACTAGATTGCGTCGCGTTCCTTCATCTACAGCCGCTTTAAATCTCGGTGAAGTAAGCATCGATTTTGTTGCCCATGAAGTAAAGCGTGATGGACAAGTTATAGCTCTTACCCGACTTGAATTTGATTTACTTGCTGCCCTAGCGCGCGAGCCCGGCAGAGTTTTTACTCGCGATGCGTTGCTATCTGAAGTTTGGGGATACCGACAAACCTCAGATACTCGATTAGTTAACGTACATGTCCAACGGCTTCGCTCAAAAATTGAAAGAGACCCCGATAATCCAGAATTAGTATTAACAGTTCGTGGTGTTGGCTATCGCGCTGGAAATTTCATCCAAAGTAAATGATTTAAAAAACATGAAAAGAAGTTCATTAGGTGTGCGAGTTGTGGCTAGCACCGTTATTTTATGCACAATCGCAATTTCAATTCTTGCATTTATAATTCTCATAAGAGTTGAAGACGGAATTAAGAATTCAAGATTAGAAGCTGCAATCTCTGAAAGCCAATCATCAATTTATCAAACAGAGTCGCAGTTTTCATTTCTCAGCACTCAATTACTTAGTTCCTATAAAGTAGCATTAGATAATGTAATTAATAATTTTACGCCTAGCAATCAAAGTGGAGTTAGTCGTGAAGTAATTTTGATTCAACAGAATTCTCCACAGGGGACTTTGCTCGAAACTGAACGAACTACTAATTTGATTTCAAAAAACTCTATTTCTGAAGAGTTACGCAACAGAGTTCGTACCTCATCAGAGTTGCAACATGCTTATGGGGAAATTGTTTCTCGCGAAAAAATCTCTACTTTGACTGTGCCAACCGGCAATCCAAGAGCATTGATTATTGGTGGGAAAGTTGCTCTTCCTACGGTCGGAATTTACGAAATCTATTTTCTATTCAATATTGAAAATGAGTACCGAAACATTGCCTTAGTTCGAAGCACTCTGTTAGTTGGTGGTTTAGCGCTCATACTTTTAATTGCAATTATCGTTGCTGTAGTTGTGAGGCAGGTAGTTCGACCAGTTAGATCCGCTGCTCAGATTGCGGAAAAATTGGCCGCTGGTCAACTGGAAGAAAGAATGAGCACAGAGGGAGCCGAAGAAATAGCAAGTCTTGGAAGTTCCTTCAATGACATGGCAAATGTACTGCAAGAACAAATCTTACGGCTTGAGAATTTATCTAGATTGCAACAGCGCTTCGTTGCTGATGTCTCCCATGAGCTCAGAACGCCATTAACAACGATGCGAATGGCAGCGGATGTTTTATATAAGGCAAGAGATAATTTTGAACCAACAATTTCGCGAAGCGCAGAGTTGCTACTGGCGCAGATTGATAGATTTGAATATATGTTGAGTGAACTATTGGAGGTAAGTCGTTTTGACGCCGGCGTTGTAAGACTAGAACCAGAAATTCTAGATTTTAAGGTCGTTGTTCGTCGCAGTATTGATGCCCTGGTGCCGATTGCACACGATAATCGGATAGACATACATGTGACTGAGCCAGAGGAGCCAATCTCTGTTGTTTTAGATCCAAGAAGAATCGACCGAATTTTGCGCAACTTACTCATTAACGCAATAGAACATGCCGAGAATAAAGATATTCAGGTTTTGATTAGAGCTACTGAACATAGCGTTGCAGTCAGCGTGCGAGATTTCGGAGTCGGTTTGCGAAAAAGTGAATTGAGTCGAGTATTTGATCGTTTTTGGCGGGCCGATCCGGCCCGAGCAAGAACTAAAGGTGGAACTGGACTTGGACTTTCAATTGCACAAGAGGATGCCCAACTGCATGGTGGAGTAATTGAAGTTTGGGGTGAAATTGGCAAAGGCGCGCAATTCACTTTTACATTCCCTCGCGAGCGCGGCCAAATGTTACGCGATCGACCAATTCCAATTTTGCACATACCGTAATAATCCGCAAACAACACTCGCTCATTTTGCGTTACCAAATTTTCTCAGTATTACTTGAACATGAAAAAGTTTCTGAGCCCACTTTTAGATTTGGTTTATCCAAGAAAATGCCCTGGCTGTCACTTAGCTTCTCAAAGCATCTGCGATCTCTGTAAAAGTTTTTGGCAAGAACCGCCATTAACAATACTTTTAAATCAAAACAAATTATCGGTTATCTCAGTTGCACGGTATCGAAGTGAAGTGCGTTCTGTTTTGCTGGCGTATAAGGAAAATGGCGAAAGAGAAGCAGGGAAAGTCTTAGCTGAAGCACTGCTCAAAGCTCGACTTGGAATTGCTAGAGATTTGATGTGCACACTTATTCCAATGCCTTCAAACCCCAAATCAATCCGACGTCGTGGTCGAGATTTCATGATGGACCTTTGTACTCAAGTTTCAATTCAAAGCGGGGATAAAGTCCTGTCCCTTTTTGCGGTGAATCGAAATGTAAAAGACCAAAGCAAACTTGATGAAAAACAACGCTCTCAAAATCTAGTCGGCGCATTTGATTGCAATTCAAAAAACCTAAATTTAGCTCTGAGGTCTCCCGTGATTTTGGTCGATGATTTGCTGACTACCGGGGCCACTTTGCGAGAAGCGGTGCGGGCGCTAGGTCAGCGCGGAGTCGTGCCAATTGGGGCCATAACGGCAGCCCATACTGGGCTCTCGCGGCATACATGAGGCTGATAATTGGAAGCCAAGTGCCCCTCACGATTAGAGTAGCCCTAGATAATTACTGTCCAGAATGAACGAGCGTTTACGAGAAGGTGTCCGTGGTTGCGATATTAGACAAGATCCTGCGTGCAGGTGAAGGACGTGTCGTAAAAGATCTCCAAAAAGCTGCCAAAAAAGTAAATGAGTTTGAACCTGCAATTGTGGGATTAACCGATGAACAACTTCGAAACAAAACTATTGAATTTCGCCAACGACTAAGCAACGGCGAAGATCTAGACGATTTACTTCCAGAGGCTTTTGCCGTGGTGCGTGAAGCCGCGAAGAGAACCTTGGGCCAGCGTCATTACGATGTTCAGCTAATGGGCGGAATTGCGCTACATCGCGGAAATATCGCAGAAATGCGTACAGGGGAAGGTAAAACTTTAGTTTCAACCTTGCCAGCTTATTTGAATGCCCTAACTGGGAAAGGCGTTCATGTCATTACAGTAAATGATTACCTAGCTGAACGCGATAGTGAATGGATGGGGCGCGTACACCGCTTTCTTGGATTGAAAGTCGGAGTAATTGTCAGTGCGATGGACTCAGCTGAAAGACGCGAAGCATATGCATGCGATATTACCTATGGAACAAATAATGAATTTGGTTTTGACTACTTACGCGACAACATGTCATGGTCTATCGAAGAGTGCGTGCAACGCGAACATAACTTTGCAATTGTGGATGAAGTCGACTCGATTCTTATTGACGAAGCCCGTACTCCTCTGATTATCAGTGGGCCATCCGATCGTCCAACAAAATGGTACTCCGAATTCGCAAACATCGTCACTCGCCTTCAAGCAAATCTTCATTACGAAGTTGATGAGAAGAAAAAAACTGTGGGTGTTCTAGAAGCTGGAATCACTGAAGTAGAAAAAGCTCTTGGAATTGAAAATCTTTACGAAGCAGAAAATACTCCATTAATTATCTACTTAAACAACGCACTCAGAGCAAAAGAGTTATTCAAGCGCGATCGTGACTACGTAATTATGAGCGGAGAATTGCTAATCGTTGATGAGCACACTGGTCGCATCTTGCATGGAAGACGTTATAACGAGGGACTGCATCAGGCACTAGAAGCAAAAGAGAAAGTCCAGATCAAAGATGAAAATCAAACTTTAGCGACTATTACATTGCAGAATTATTTCAGACTTTACAAAAAACTCTCTGGAATGACAGGTACTGCAACAACCGAAGCATCAGAGTTTCATCAGATCTATAAATTGGGAGTAGTGCCAATCCCAACTAATCGCCCAATGCAGCGTATAGATTCTTCAGATTTGATTTACAAAACAGAAATTTCTAAATTCAACGCAGTTGTCTTAGATATTGTTGAAAGAAATAAAAAAGGACAGCCGGTTTTGGTCGGTACGGTTAGCGTAGAAAAATCAGAAGAATTATCTGGTTTATTAACCAAGCGCGGAATTAAGCATGAAGTTTTGAACGCAAAGCATCATGAACGAGAAGCAACAATTATTGCGCGTGCAGGTTGCAAAGCCGCAGTTACCGTTGCCACAAATATGGCCGGCCGCGGTACGGATATTATGCTTGGCGGAAACGCTGACTTTTTTGCAGATTTCAATTTGCAAGCACGTGGATTATCGCCTGCTGAAACTCCTGAAGAGTATGAAGCGGCGTGGCCGGCAGAAATTGCAAGTCAGAGAGCTCTAGTTGCCGCCGAACATGATGAAGTAGTTGGACTTGGTGGCTTATATGTTCTCGGTACCGAAAGACATGAATCGCGCCGTATTGATAATCAGCTTCGCGGTAGATCTGGTCGACAAGGTGATCCTGGAGAATCTCGATTCTATCTTTCGCTTCAAGATGATTTAATGCGTCGCTTTAATTCGGCGCTTGTCGAAAGATTTTTAGGTGCGTCGGGCATTCCAGATGATGTTCCCATCGAATCAAAGATGGTTAGCAACGCAATTCGATCAGCTCAAACGCAGGTTGAGAGCCAAAACTTTGAGATTCGTAAAAATGTTCTTAAATATGACGACGTTCTCAATCGTCAACGTCAAGTAATTTATGGCGAAAGACGTGAAGTGCTTGAAGGTGCAAACCTTCAATCGCAGATGACCGCATTTATTGAAGATGCCGTCGGATCCTCTGCTGCTTTTGGAAGTTCGCAAGGGTTTCCAGAAGATTGGGACCTTGAGGCTCTCTGGGTTTCATTGCACGGTATCTACCCAGTTGGCGTAAGTATCAGCGAATTGGAAGAAGATTGTGGTGGAAGAAGTGGGATCTCAAGTGAATACTTACAACAAATACTCGTCGAGGATGCATTAAAGAAGTATCAGGAACGCGAGAGTTCACTAACTCCTGAGATTATGCGTGAGCTCGAACGCAGAGTTGTTTTATCGGTACTCGATCGCAGATGGCGTGATCACCTGTACGAGATGGATTATCTGCAAGAGGGAATTGGTCTCCGTGCCATGGCTCAGAGAGATCCACTTGTTGAGTACCAAAAAGAAGGTTACGAGTTGTTCGCCGCAATGATGGAAGGCATTAAAGAAGAGTCCGTAGGTTTACTTTTCAGTGCTGAAGTTTCTGTTGAAACCACAAGCAAGGGCGAACAAATTCAAGCCCGTGGTATTTCAAATCAAGAGGAAAATCGAGAGTTGCAATACTCAGCCCCAGGTGAGTATTCAGCGCCAGTTACAAAAACTGATGATGTCTCCCGTAATTCACTCTGCCCATGCGGTTCTGGTAAAAAATACAAACGGTGCCACGGAGATCCGCGCAACCGTTAAAAACTACAATATTTGCAGAACAGTACAAAGCCAGCGACCATCAATTGCTTCAAATCTAGCCATTAAGGCACGTTTCCTTACCGGGCTATGTAGAAGTAAGACGACTTCCATGCATTCCTCAATGGGTTTACTAATGTGCAACTTTCCAAGTTTGGGCATAGTTTTTTTTGGGTGAATATTTTCAATTAGATAAGTGAAAACTTTCCTTGAACACCAACGAGACAATTGAGCTATTGGGCGAGATCCAGCCATAACTTCTAGTGCCAAAATTACAAATCTTTCCGCCCAAATATCCCCATCTGGAAGAGAAGAGATGAGTGTTTGTTTTCTACTGAATTCTCGATCTAATTCCCCTTCCAGATCATCAGGAATTGGAATAAATCCAAGTTGTGAACTATGGAAAATCTGAGCACTTGATTCTTGTCCAAGCGCTTCCGCAATCTCTTGATCATCGTTTTGCCTAATCGATGGTGCACTCCGAAAGATAAGACCGTGATGAGTAGTGGTACTTTGAGTTGTAATCATTTTTGATGCCCTTCTGTTAAAAAGAGCATGGCTTTTTTCTTCTTTGAAAAATTCCACCAAAAAGTTAATTTCTTTTCATCCTTTTAGATGAATGTGGAAAAAGTTGGATCTCATTAGTTTTGTTGAAGTATTCAAGGGGAGTGCGAATCAGATACTTTGTCGGGTTGCTCCTTGTGATCTTGGCATCTGTAGCTTTTTTCTTGGTTATTACCAATCAACCTAAAACAGCAGACATGTGGGCAGCCCGGCATAACCTTTTCTCAGGACAAGTAGTAACCAGTCAGGATTTAGAAATCCGCAAAGTGCGTTTTGAAACTCAAGCGCATTCCTACCTGTCGGCCAATCAATCCATCATTGGGATGTTAATTACACGCACGGTTATGACAAAAGAATTGATTCCCACAAGCGCAATTTCGCAAGACGTAGAGGTGTTAAACAATTCAGTGATTGTGTTGCCAGTAGGAAGGGAATACATCTCAACTATTTTGGCACCGGGTGAGAAAATCGATCTTTACTCGGTCTCGACTGAGGAGCCATTTACTGCAAAGTTAATTGGCAAAGATTTAGGAGTTTTAGCATTCGATAGGAAGGGAATTGATTTCAATAATTTAGTAAATCTGACATTGATAGTCCCAGCGGAAGAGGTAGAGCAGATCTTGAGCAATACCCAAGGAGGGAATTTTAGAATTGTCCAACATCAAATCGGATAGAAAATCCCAGATCAGGGTGGTTACTGCGGTTTCAACTCCATTGATTGAGAGCAAAATAATCCGGGCATTAATTCAAGCTGAATTGAATATAGCTGAGAGATTATTTGATTTAAATAATTTTGTTAGTGATGATTCCAAAGAAGTGATACTGATTCTCACCCCTGACCAGAAAAGTAAAAAAGAATTAAGGGCAGATTGGATAGTAGGAATTGGAACTCTGACTGATGAAAGATGGAAAAACTTCAAGCCAATGATGATAATTTCACCCGAAGAGGTGGATTTACTTCCAGCAATGTTGTTTAGAAAAATGAATGAAGTCAACTGCTTGGATATTGTTGTGGGTGCTACCGAAATTCTATTTTTAGGAAGTAAAGGCTCGCCTGGAACTTCTACCTTGGCCTGGAACTATGCAGGGGAGCTGGCCCGTAGCGGTCAAAGAGTTTTACTTGCTGAGGAAAATATCAATGGTGCCGAAGGGGCACTCTTTTTTGGGTTTGATGATCAAACTATAAGCACTTCTGCTTTTGCGGCTATAACTATTCGCCCGAATTACGATCTACTCTGCAATCCACTAGTGCGTTCGAAGATGGAAATCACAACTCCAGAAAAATGGACTGATCTGAGAAAAAAGTGCCAAGAGAGATTTTCACAGATAGTAATTGATGGCGGAGTATTTGAATTAGAAAACAATTCTTCTTTGCAATCATATTTTCTTAATCGGGCAGAAAAGATCTTTGTAGTAGGGCAGGATGATATTTTTTCTTTGCTGCGATTGAAGTTGATTGTAGACCAAGTTCTAGATCTCAATAATGAGGCAAATATAAGTATTATCGTAAACAAATCTCAGGCTAATTCAAAAACAAAGTCGCAGATAAAGAATCAAATTGTTGGACAAAGAGAATTAGAGCTCTGCTTTTTACCCAGAGCCGACCAACTTTTTGCCGAATGTGTTAGAGATGGCCTGCTCATAAGTGAAGTGAAAGGCAGTAAAGCCGCATCGATATCTAGCCTAATAAAGGTGCTTGCTCCATATAGTGGAACCAGCATGAAGGGCGACTCGGTAGGCTAGGTGCGTGCGAATCTACTTACCAGCCACACGATCTGATCTTGAAACTTTAGTGGGCACAAGATTTATCTCGATTTCGGCTGGATTCGCAGTTCCGGACAAATTCGATATTGAGTTATCCGAAGAAGAATTAGAGTACGAAGCCAGTGAGCGGGCACGGGATATCTCACGTGGAAATGATCAAGGTTCACATGGATATGTCTTGGCGGCAGAATTGCCAAGAAAAGAAACTGTGCAAGGTGAAAACGGAGAGATCACTTTAAGTCGGGCGGTATCAATTGAAGAAGTTGATTCACTTTTACTATCGGTGCCGGGAGATGACGAACTGCAATGGTTTGCTACTCAAGAAATTGATTTGTATTTACAGGGACAAGTGGGTTAGTTATGCCAGGATTTGAAGAATTAACCTCCACAAGTTCACTTAATGAATCAGATTTAAAGCGGTTACAATCTTTAATCGCAGAATGGCAGCTATTAGCAGATTTATCTTTTGCTGATTTATTGCTTTGGGTTCCAATTCGAGAAAAAGAGAGCAGCTGGCCGGAAGGACATGTAGTGGTGGCGCAGATGAGACCCACGACTGCTGCCACAGTCCATCCACGAGATTTGATTGGCAACAAAGTTCAGTGGGGACAACGTGCAAGAGTGGATTCAGCGCTTTCGCAAGGGGAGATATTCCTAGATGGTGAACCTGAATTACTGGGTGAAATTCTAGTAAAAGAAGAAAGCATTCCAGTAGTTAATGATGACCGAGTTATTGCTGTAATCACGCGCCATAGAAATGCAGAACTCTCAAGGTCCACTGGTCGACTTGAAGGAGTTTATCGAGAGACAGCCAATGATTTAGCAAGAATGATTAAAGAGGGATCTTTCCCAATCGAAACACTTACTTCTGAAGTGACACCACGTGTAGGAGATGGGTTAATACGATTAGATGTAAATGGAATGGTCACCTTTGCTAGCCCAAATGCAATTTCTGCTTTTAGGCGCTTAGGTTTACAAGGCGACCTTGAACTGAAAAATCTTGGGTTAATTGCCGAAGAGCTTTTGAGTGAAAGTTCAGCGCGATTACCACGCGATGAATCTTGGCAAATAATTTTGAGTGGAAAAAGTGCACGAGAGGTTGAATTAGAAAATCGACAAGGAACAGTTGATTTTTACGTACTTCCCCTCGTCGCAGGTACTGATCGAATTGGTTCATTAGTCTTGGTGCACAATGTGACGGAGATTCGCAGACGTGAGAAAGAGTTGATCTCGAAGGATGCAACAATTCGAGAGATTCATCATCGTGTTAAGAACAACCTTCAGACCGTTTCGGCGCTACTGCGTCTTCAAGCAAGACGTTCTGACAATGCGCAAGCAGAAGCTGCAATTGAAGAAGCTGTCAGGCGAATCGCTTCTATTGCACTAGTTCATGAAACTTTATCTACTAGCGCTCAAGAAGTAGTCCTTTTTGATGATGTCTTGGATCGTTTGATATCGGGATTGAAAGATGTTGGAACTCGCCGCGAGGGTGTGGAAATTTCACGTATTGGAAAATTTGGAAACCTACGTCCTGAAGTTGCAACACCTCTGGCTTTGATACTTACCGAGTTGATTCAAAATGCGCTTGAACACGGTTTGGTAAATTCAGGAAAAGAGTTAATTGTTTCAGTTAGGCGAGCAGATAATGAATTGTTAATTGAAGTCATCGACGATGGTTCAGGATTGCCAGAAAATTTCTCAATAGATAGTTCCACAACTCTTGGATTGCAAATAGTTCAAACTCTTACAACAAATGAATTAGCGGGCGAATTAAATATAAGTCAAAATCTTCCGACGGGAACTAAGGCAGTAATTCGATTAACGATTTTCTAGATTTTCAAATGGATTTGGATTTTCAATTCCCCGTGCGCGATTACGAGCCGCTCTGCGCTTAAGTGCTCTTCTTTCATCCTCAGATAATCCACCCCACACGCCAGCTTCCTGTCCACTTTCTAATGCCCACTTAAGGCAATCGGTGGTGACTGTGCAGCGGGCACAAACTACTTTTGCTTCTTCGATCTGCGAAAGTGCCGGACCGGTATTTCCGACTGGAAAGAAAAGCTCAGGATCTTCATCGCGACAGGCTGCTTCATGGCGCCAATCCATCATGGCTCACCACCGCCTTGTCCCGATCAATTAGACCCTTTTGGGTCTCTTTCAATAAACATTCCTATGTATTGCACATCAAAAAGAGTATGAATCACTCGAGGTTCTATTGTCGCGCTCAATTTCACCTAGTTCAAGGACATTTACATCTGAGGAGTGGTAATCCCTCTCACATATACGACATATCTCGCAAAATCTGGTGCCCCCGGCAGGATTCGAACCTGCGCACCCGCCTCCGGAGGGCGGTGCTCTATCCCCTGAGCTACGGGGGCAACTAATTGATGAGGTTATCAGTCCAAAGTGTGCGTCCCGAACTCATATGGCAGAGTTAGTGATTATGAGTCAATCATTGAACCTTGCTTACTTTGGTACTGGGTGTTTTTGGGGCGCCGAAAGGCGTTTTTGGAAGATGGCCGGAACCACAAATACGGCTGTTGGATATATGGGTGGTTTAAGAGAAAACCCAACTTATGAACAGGTTTGCACCGGAGCAACTGGTCACGCTGAAGTCGTGATGGTGGAGTTTGATTCATCTCAAATTTCATACCTAGATCTACTAAAAGAGTTTTGGACTATGCATGATCCAACAACATTGAATCGCCAAGGTGGAGACATTGGTACTCAGTACCGAAGTGCAATTTTCTACACAAGTGATGAGCAAAAGGAAATAGCGCTTCAATCTTTCTCTGCGTATCAGGAAGTGTTAACAAAAAATGGTTTTTCAAAAATAACAACTGAGATTTTGCCAGCACCACAATTTTGGTTTGCGGAGGAGTATCACCAGAGATATTTAGAAAAAAATCCAAATGGTTACGATTGTCATTCCACAACTGGAATCGCATACCCTGAAATTGTTCATGAAAAAATCTAGTTCTAAGAATTATCCAGTAGTAATCGATGAAGAAAAGTTAAAAGCCGAATTAGATCCGCTTTCATACTCTGTTTTACGTGAAGCAGCCACTGAGCGTCCATTTACCGG
>CAYZBP010000003.1:0-19480 GCA_964476715.1 uncultured Bifidobacterium sp.
TTTGCAACGCCCATCCAGTCATATTTTGGCCAAGCAACAGTAGCGTCAAAATCTAAACCAACTATTGACGCACTTTCTCCAAACAACGGAAGTGCTGCCATTGATAAGGATTTAAATGAATAAGCTGAAACATGTAGCGCTGTAGCCACATCTTCCCATTCAGTGTTTAGAAAATTTCCACCTAATGCAGCCTCTGGTGCAAAACCAATTGAATGCACTAAGCCATCTAAACCAGAGAGATGTTTTTTAACTTCGCCCGCAAGATTTTCGAGATGTTCTTTATTTGAAACATCTAGTTCGATAACTGGGGCAGTTTTTGGCAACCTAGTGGCAATCCGTTGGGTGATGCTCATAGCCCTACCAAAAGAGGAAAGTACAATTTCAGCACCTTCTTCTTGGGCGATTTTTGCAACATGGAAAGCAATTGAAGAATCAGTCAGTACTCCAGTAACTAAAATTCTTTTGCCGTCTAGTATGCCCATTTGATTAATGCCCCATTCCTAATCCACCATCAACTGGAATTATTGCTCCCGTTATGTACGCAGCTGCAGGCGACGCTAAGAAAACTGCAACATCACCAATTTCATCGACAGAGGCGAAACGGTTGAGTGCCACAGCATTAAGAATTTCTGCTCGGCGGTGTGGGGTTAAATCTCCAGTCATTTCGGTTTCAACAAATCCTGGTGCAATCACATTCGCCGTAATAGATCTTGATCCCAATTCCCGAGCGATGGATCGTGCCATACCAACTAGGCCGGCCTTAGTTGCTGCGTAGTTAACCTGACCAGCGGATCCAATAGAACCGACAACGGAACCTATGAAAATAATTCTTCCCTTTTTGATTTTCAACATTCCTTTTGATGCCCGCTTAGCGCAATAAAAGGCGCCTTCTAGATTTGTCGAAACCACATCTCTAAAATCGTCGTTACTCATTCGCAACATTAAATTGTCTTTCGTTATTCCTGCGTTCGCGACAAGTACTTCAACGCTTCCCCACTCTTTTTCAATCAAATCAAATGCAGCATCAACACTTGCTGGGTCTCTCACATCAATTTGGACATCTTTAAGATCATTTGGCAGTTCACTTGGACGGTGCGGGCTTCGGTGTCCCGCGATCACAACATCTCCTTGTGACGCGAAAGCTTGGGCGATCGCTGCCCCTATGCCGCGATTTGCGCCTGTGACCAGGACTACTCGACTCATAGAAGAAAACTTACTCGTTACTGGTGCGTAAATAGGTATCTAAAGGTGCGTCATGCGTAAAAACTCTCTAGCGTTACACCTATGGACTCCTCAAGTGAAGAAATCTTCTCGATTACAAATGCCCAGAAAGGGCTAGCCGAGGATCAATCCGGACGTCAACGCAGGTATTTATTTTCTATGATTATCCGAACGGTCTGCTTTTTACTAACCCTAGTTTTGCCGGATCCGTATCGCTGGTTTACTTTGGCAGGAGCCGTATTTTTGCCTTACATTGCAGTGGTTATTGCGAATGCTGGACGCGAAGGAATTAGAAAACCACAAGCATTGCGTGCGCCTAATCGACGAGCTATATCGAATAATGAAGATTAAAACTTTTCTCTATCCTAAATCAGTTGCAATTACCTTATTAGCTATTTTCGGAATTTATATTTGCGTCACCGCTGCCCAATGGCAATTTAATCGCGGTCAGAGTCGACAGGCTGAGAATGTGAGAGTCAAACAACTACTGACCCAGAGTCCTGTTTCGTTAAATGAAAATGGAAATTTTCCTACGTGGAGCAAAGTAAAGGTAAAGGGTAAGTTTGATAGCAATCATGAAATTCTAGTCAGAGGAAAGTACCGCTCAGATAAGTATGGTTTTGATGTACTTACACTTTTTCGCCCGAGTAATGCCAAACCTATTTGGGTAGATCGTGGTTGGGTAGAAGCCATTGGAGATGCCACCGAGATTCCTATTCCTCCTTCCGCGCCAACTGAAAACTTAGAAATAATTGGAGTCTTACGATCTTTCGATGAAAAAGAAAGCACAACTGGTTCATTGATCGCTTTGCCTGCTCCAAAAGTAGGAAGAATACAAATATCAAAGTTAGATGAAAACTTCAGTTCACCAAGATTTGAAATGTATTTGCAATTAACAAGCGACCTGGGAGATTCACCGATCCCTGCCGCTCTTCCGACATTTAGTGATGGCCCACATTATGCATATTCATTTCAATGGTCATTTTTTGTACTTTTGATTTTGGGAGGAAGAATTTTAATAGGTCGTGAAGAGTTAAGAAGTAAACTGTCGAGCGTACAACTCTGAATACAGTCCACCATTACTAATCAATTCTTCGTGTGTTCCACGTTCGACAACTTTCCCATCTTCAATAACCAAAATTTGATCAGCTGAAATAATTGTCGACAGTCGGTGTGCGATCACCAAACTAGTTCTATCCTTTAGTACTTCTCGAATAGCACTTTGTACCAGCGCTTCATTTTCTGAATCAAGGTGAGCCGTTGCCTCATCGAGTAAAACTATTTGTGGATTCTTCAATAACAACCTAGCAATAGCCAAGCGTGCCTTTTCTCCACCTGACAATCTATAGCCGCGCTCTCCAACCATGGTGTCCACACCGTTTGGCAAAGAGAGAATTAAATCCCAAATCTGTGCTGAGCGACATGCGGCCTCTATTTCGCTAGCCGTTGCATCAGGTTTTGCATACTTAAGATTTTCATCAATCGTGTCATGGAACAGATGTGGGTCTTGCATAACTGAACCAATTGCATGACGAAGAGAATCTAGTTTTAAGTCACGTACATCAATTCCACTAACTGAAATTGAACCACTAGAAACATCAAACAATCTTGGCAGCAAAGAAATAATTGTAGTTTTCCCTGCACCTGATGGTCCGACCAGAGCAACCATCTGTCCTGGTTCTACAGTAAAGGAAATTTCTTTTAGCACTTCCCCTGATGCGATCGTTTCACTTTTAGCAGAACTCTCAAGTGATGCCAGTGAAATCTCCTCTGCTCTTGGATAGGTGAATGCCACTTTATCAAAAACGATTTTTGGAGAAGTGCTAGGGAGATCCTTTGGGTTATTGCCATCACGCACCATTGGCTCTAAATCCAAAACTTCAAAAACTCTTTCAAATGAAACCAGTGCCGTCATTACATCTACGCGAACGTTAGCCAAAGCAGTCAACGGACCATAAAGCCGGGCCAGAAGTGCCGAAAGTGCGAGCAAAGTACCCACTGACATACTTTTGGAAATAACTAACTGCCCACCTATTCCATAAGTGATAGCAGTCGCTATTGATGCGACTGTCATTAAGCCAACAAAAAATAATCTGTTTAGAAATGCCATCTGTATTCCAATATCAGCCACTCGTCGAGCCTTTTTGCGAAAGGTTTTTGACTCTTTGTCGTAACTGCCATACAGCATGACTAGTAGTGCACCTGAAACGTTAAATCTTTCATTCATGTTGGCGCCCATTTCGGCATTGCCTGACATGGCGTCCCGAGCTAACCCCTGAATTTTCTTTCCAATCCAACGGGATGGAATTAAAAACATCGGAACCAGTACCAGTGAGATCACAGTTATTTTCCAGGAAAGAAAAAACATCGCTCCAAGAACCAAGACAACACTTAGGCCATTTGAAACTACGCCTGATAATGTCGAAGTAAATGCCTGCTGAGCTCCCATCACATCAGAGTTGATTCGTGAAATCAGTGCTCCAGTTTGAGTTCGAGTGAAGAAAGCAATTGATTGCCTTTGTACATGATCGAATACTTGCGAACGGAGATCGTAAATCAATCCTTCACCAACTCTAGAACTTAGATACCGCCCAATTAGACTTACAGCTGATTCAAGTAGAGCTAAGGCAGCGATAGCAAAGGCAAGAGTTGTGACTAACTTTCCATTTTGAAGCAGCACGCCTTTATCAATAAGTCGAGCGAAAAGCAGAGGCGTTGCGATCACTAATACAGAATCAATGATTACAGTGAAGATAAAAATAGATATTTGCTTTTGATACGGTTTTGCAAACTTGAAAATTCTCTTGATTGTTCCCGGTTTTAAAGATGCATTTTTGACTGATTGATCTTGCGTCATCGCACGCAAAGTCATCCAAGGTGCATGCATCGACATTTCGTTAACCCTATACGGTGAATCCCAGAGCGCGTAATTGCTCTCTTCCTGAATCAGTTATTTTGTCAGGTCCCCAAGGTGGCATCCACACCCAGTTGATACGTACATCATCAGATAATCCATCTAATGCACGTCTAGTTTGATCTTCAATCACATCTTGCAAGGGACAAGCTGCTGAAGTAAGTGTCATATCTAAAGTGCAGATATTGGCATCATCGATACTCACGCCGTAAACCAATCCAAGATCCACAACATTTATTCCTAATTCTGGATCCACAACATCTTTCATTGCTTCAGTTAGATCCTCAACAGATGCGGTCATTTACTTCCTCCAGCTCTCAAGAGCGCATCTTTCAGCGCCATCCAACTTAGCAAGGCACACTTTACCCGGGCCGGGTAGCGTGCAACCCCTGAAAATGCAACGGCATCCTCTAGCTCTTCTTCATCTGCTTCAATCTGGCCTTTGCCTTGCATTAATTCAAGGAACGATACTTCTAATTCCAAAGCTTTTTCAATTGAAACACCTTGTGTTAACTCGCTCATGACAGATGAACTAGCTTGAGATATCGAGCAGCCAACTCCATCCCAACTCAGTTGCTTGATAATCTGATTTTCAACCTGCACTCGAAGGGTTATTTCATCACCACAACTTGGATTGTTGTGGTGGACTTCTACTGAGTAGGCGTCTTGCAAAACCTTATTCTTTGGTCGTTTGTAATGATCGAGAATAATTTCTTGATAGAGGGATTCTAAACTCATATCTAGACCTTAAAAAATTTCTTCACTTGATTTATACCGTCTAGAAAAACATCGACTTCTTCTGGAGTGTTATAGAGATAAAACGAAGCTCTAGTTGTTGCATTCAATTTTAACTCTTGCATTAGTGGCCAAGCGCAGTGATGGCCAGTTCTAACCGCGATCCCCATGTCATCCAACACCTGTCCAACATCATGCGGATGCACCCCTTCGATTGTGAAAGATATGGCACTTCCGCGGTTCCGTGAGCTTTTCGAACCGATAATTTCCACTCCTGAAATATTTTGCAATCCGGTTAATGCTCTTTCAACCAGAATCTCTTCATGCGCATGGATTTTTCCCATACCTATTTTGGTTAAGTAATTCAATGCTGCCCCTAAACCAACTGCTTGCGCCATGTTTGGAACACCAGCTTCAAATTTCTTTGGTGCTTTTGCCCAAGTTGCGCTCTCGATAGTGGCATGGTCAATCATGGAACCACCAGTAATCATGGGCTCCATTTTCTCCAGTAACTCACTTCTCCCCCAAAGAACTCCAACACCAGTCGGCCCGACAGCCTTGTGGCCAGAGTAAGTCAGGAAATCCACATCTAACTTATTAACATCAACCGCCATGTGTGGCACAGATTGGCAGGCATCTAATAGGAGGATGGCTCCAACTTCACGAGCTCTTTTCACTATCGGCTCTAATTGCGTGATCGCGCCTGAAACATTTGATTGATGAGTTATTGCCACGATTTTGGTTTTTTCATTAATCACTGATTCAATATTTGAAATATCTATCTGAGCATCTTTTGTAATACCAAGCCAAGATAATTTTGCTCCGCTTCTTTTCGCTAACTGCTGCCAAGGCAAGAGGTTCGCGTGATGCTCCAGTTGTGTGACCACAATGTTGTTTTGCTCATTAATGTAAAACGGATCGTTCTTCGGAAGGTGATTTGAGAATCCGTATGAAACTACGTTTATGGATTCGGTAGCACTCTTTGTAAAAACAATTTCTGAACTTTGTGCAGAAATAAAATCTGCAACTACTGCGCGAGCTCCCTCAAATGCATCTGTTGCTTCTTCAGCCAGTAAATGCGCACCTCTATGTGCGGCTGCGTTGTGATTCAAGTAAAAATTTCTCTCAGCATCGAGAACGCTCAAAGGTTTTTGGCTTGTGGCAGCACTATCTAGATACACCAATTTTTTCCCATTGCGTACAGTTCTTCCCAAAATCGGAAAATCTTTACGAATTACATTCGTGTCTAGTAACGCCATTTTTATATTCTTTACGCAGTCGTATATTCGGCGTAACCGTTTGCCTCAAGACGATCAGCAAGATCTGCGCCACCTTGTTCGACAATTTTTCCGCCCGCAAAAACGTGCACAAAATCTGGCTTTATATATTTCAAGATTCTGGTGTAGTGGGTAATCAACATTACGCCCATATCGTTTTTCTCACGAATGCGGTTTACTCCTTCTGAAACAATTCGGAGAGCATCCACATCTAACCCTGAGTCAGTTTCATCCAAGATCGCAATTTTTGGTTTAAGCAATTCAAGTTGCAAGATTTCATGGCGTTTCTTTTCTCCGCCAGAGAAACCTTCATTAACGCTGCGCTCGGAAAATGCTGGATCCATGCCTAATGCACTCATAGCATCTTTAACTTCACCAATCCAAGTACGAACTTTTGGTGCTTCTCCTCGCATTGCTGTTGCAGCAGTTCTTAAGAAGTTTGAGACAGATACTCCTGGCACTTCAACTGGATACTGCATCGCCAAGAACAGACCGGCGCGAGCACGCTCATCAACACTCATCTCTAAAACATCTATGCCATCAAGTGTTACTTCGCCGCCAGTGATCGTGTATTTAGGGTGACCAGCAATTGAATAGGCGAGAGTGGATTTTCCAGAGCCATTCGGACCCATGATTGCATGTGTCTCTCCGCTATTGATAGTTAAGTCAACTCCGCGCAAAATCTCACGCATACCACCATCTGCATTTACTGAAACTTGTAAATTCTTAATCACTAGGGTTGTCATTTATTTTCCTTAACTTGGGTATTTGAATGAGTAATTAATAATCGATCGGAATTTCTTTCAACAAAAAAACGCTTAAGAGGTGCGACCGCCGGAGGAACTACTGCTTCCCCTGTTCTGACATCAAACTCGGCACCATGAAGCCAGCATTCAATTCGATAGCCATTTAATTCACCTTCGCTGAGTGAGGCATCTGCATGAGAGCAGGTATCTTCAACAGCAAAAACCTCATCTTTAATTTTGACAAGGCAAACTGGAGTTGAGTCGACAATGATTTTCATAGGCTTACCCTCGACTAATGTATTGAAGTCAACTTCGCATGCACTCATGAGGAAACTTTTCCAAGCTCGCGATCGATGTGATCGATCAATCTTGTTTCGATCACTTCGTTTTTAATATTTCTAAGTAGCTCAGCAAAAAATCCACGAATAACCAAACGTCTTGCTTCAGTCTCATCGATTCCACGAGCCATCAAATAAAACAACTGCTCATCATCAAATCTTCCGGTGGTGCTGGCATGGCCTGCTCCGACAATCTCACCGGTTTCAATCTCTAGATTTGGGACTGAGTCTGCGCGTGCTCCATCAGAAAGTAACAAATTCCGATTTACTTCATAAGTATCTGTTCCTTCTGCTTTGGCGCGAATTGCTACATCGCCAAACCAAACGGTACGTGCGTTTTCCCCAAGCAATGCACCTTTATAACTCACGCGCGAGCGGCAATTTGGGGTTGAGTGCTCGACATGGACGCGATGCTCTAAGTGTTGCTCGCTTCCAGCAAAGTACAGGCCATAAAGATCCACTGAACCACCGCTGCCTTCAAAATCAACGCGAGGAAGTAAGCGCACTAACGAACCGCCCAATGAAACTTCAATTGAAGTTAGGTGAGCGTCTGGTCCCACAATGGCTTGGTGGCGGCCCAAGTGAACAGAATCATTGGACCACTCTTGTAAAGATATGAAGGTTAAGTCGCTGCTATTTCCTAACTCCATTTCAATATCTTCAGCCAAATTTGCAGAACCACTATTTTGAATAATTACAGTGGCTTTTGAAAAAGCGCCAACCGAAATAATAATTCTCTCGTAATTTGCTCCAACATTCGAAGACCCAGTTCGATCGATAAAAATTGGTTCAGCCACTGATGTCTCTTTCGAAATTTCAATTCTCAAAACATCCGTAGCATTTTCAATAGTTCTCAATGCAACTACATCAGTTGGAATAATCTTGGAGGGAACGCTCTGGTTGGGAATTGTTGAAACTAGAACCCCACTATTTTCAGAAACATTTCGAACCATTGGAGTTCCAGTAACTGCACTTCCATCATGCAAACCTGCTAAACGATTAAGCGGAGTGAAGCGCCAATCTTCATCGCGTGGTCCTGGAGTTAAATAATTTGAGGCAAGAGCTGTCATTAACCAACAGCCCCTTCCATCTGCATTTCAATTAGGCGATTTAACTCAAGCGCATACTCCATTGGTAATTCGCGAGCAATTGGCTCAATAAATCCACGGACGATCATCGCCATCGCTTCATCTTCGCCAAGACCGCGAGACATTAAGTAGAAGAGTTGGTCATCACTAATTCTTGAGACTGTTGCTTCGTGACCCATCTCAACATCATCTTCACGTACATCTACATAAGGATAAGTGTCAGATCTTGAAATGGTGTCGATTAGTAGTGCATCACATTTGACGGTGCTCTTTGAATGATGTGCACCCTCTTGCACTTGTACCAATCCACGGTAAGAGGTACGTCCTCCCCCACGTGCAACGGATTTTGAAATAATTGTTGAAGATGTATACGGCGCTGCGTGAACCATCTTTGCGCCGGCATCTTGATGTTGTCCTTCTCCTGCAAATGCAATCGAAAGTGTCTCGCCCTTTGAATGTGCACCCATCATGAAAACTGCTGGGTATTTCATGGTGACTTTAGATCCGATATTTCCATCGATCCATTCCATGGTTGCACCTTCGTGACAGACAGCACGCTTGGTTACCAAGTTGTAAACGTTGTTAGACCAGTTTTGAATGGTCGTATAACGCACACGTGCATCTTTCTTTACAATAATTTCCACTACAGCAGAGTGCAAAGAGTCAGAAGAGTAGATAGGCGCTGTACAGCCTTCTACATAATGAACATATGAACCTTCATCTGCAATGATCAAAGTACGTTCGAACTGTCCCATGTTTTCGGTATTAATACGGAAGTATGCTTGCAATGGAATCTCGACATGAACGCCCTTGGGGATGTAAACGAAAGACCCACCAGACCATACGGATGTATTCAATGCAGCAAATTTGTTATCGCCGACTGGAATTACGGTTCCGAAATACTCTTTGAAAATATCTTCGTGCTCGCGCAGTGCTGTATCTGTATCTAAGAAAAGCACTCCTTGAGCTTCTAAATCTTCACGAATTGAGTGGTAAACAACTTCAGACTCATATTGCGCAGCTACGCCTGAAACTAATCTCTGTTTTTCTGCTTCAGGGATTCCAAGACGGTCATAGGTGTTTTTAATATCATCTGGAAGATCTTCCCAAGTTGCAGCTTGCTTTTCTGTTGATCTAACGAAGTATTTAATTTGATCAAAAAATATTCCCGAAAGATCCGATCCCCAGTTTGGCATTGGCTTCTTTTCGAAAAGTTTTAATCCTTTTAATCTCAAATCAAGCATCCACTGCGGTTCGCTTTTCTTCGCAGAGATATCTCGAACGACATCTTCGTTTAAGCCACGTTTTGCGTTTGTACCCGCATCGCTCTTGTCTGACCATCCAAACTCATAATTTCCAATACCGTCTAACTCTGGATGTGCGATTGATGTCATTTTTTTCTCTCTCCTGGTTATTTAGCAGTGCTTGTTAAAGTTAATGGAACGAAAGTCGTGCAAACACCGTCGCCATGGGCAACGGTGGCCAATCTCTGGACGTGAGTCCCAAGTAACTTTGAGAACAACTCTGTTTCGGCTTCACAAATTTCCGGAAATTCAGAAGCAACGTGGGCTATTGGACAGTGATGTTGGCAAAGTTCAATTCCAGCACCCATTTCATGCGAACTGGCTGCATAACCTTCTGCATTCAAGAATTCGACTAAATCATTTACCGAAACTTGACCGTCACTGGCAAGTTTCTTTTCCATCTCTTGGGCGCGATGTTTTGCGAAAGGAGCAACGCCTCCAGATGTGCCAGACGCGGTTGCCATGAATCTGAGAGCAGAAATAGCTAAGTCGTCATACGAGTGCTCAAATTGCGATCTTCCAAAGTCGCTCATTACAAAAACTTTTGCCGGGCGGCCTCGTCCAATGGTGCTACTGCCGATTTTTGGTTCTCTAGCTTCAAGGGTTCCTTCACTTACAAGTGAATCTAGGTGGCGCCTGATACCAGCCGGGGTAATTCCAAGCCGATCTGCCAGTTGGGCAGCGGTTGCGGGGCCATTTTCAAGAATGGCGCGAGCGATAACCTCTCGAGTCCGGAGTTCATCGTTTTTCACAACGATAGTGTTGCGTAATTCACTTACTCCTGCAACCTGACTCGCACTAGGGTTAGAGCGTGCTCAAAAATCGGTTAAACCGCCTTCCTGCTTTACTCCTAGGAGCGCAGATCGCATTGATCATCACTGGCGGAGCCGTTCGGCTGACGAAATCTGGATTGGGCTGTCCAACTTGGCCTGAATGCGCAAAAGGGTCATATCTCCCCTCTGAACATCAAAGTGAACCATTAATCAATATCTGGATTGAATTTGCGAATCGAATGCTCACTTTTGTTTTAGCTGCATTAGCAATCGTGACTTTTGGTTGGGTCTTGAAAACTGGCCGCAAAAACTTACGTCTTTTGGCATTCCTACAAATACTTGGAATTTTCGGTCAAGCTGTTTTAGGTGGCATCACAGTCTTAACAAAATTAAATCCCGCTGCTGTGGCTAGTCATCTCCTACTTTCGATTGCATTAATTTATGGCGCAGTAGTACTCAATGAACGGTCCCGCGATTATCCAAAAGCATCACCATTGACTCACGCCGGAGTTCTTTTAGTTCGGGCGGTTTTTTCACTGACCCTTTTGGTGATTGTTGTCGGAACAGTTGTTACCGGTACGGGACCGCACGCAGGCGACCAAGCAGCGCCTCGCTATAACTTTGATATTCGAGTGGTTACCTGGCTCCATGCAGATTTAGTGATCGCTCTTTGCGGTGCGATTTTGGCACTCTACTTACTTCTAAAATTGGCGCCGATAAGCAGATCCCCTGAATCTCGAGCCCATCACCTCAAATTGGTTAAAACTTTTATAATTTTGGTCTTGATTCAAGGGGGAATTGGATATCTCCAATATTTCACGGGAGTTCCTATTATTTTGGTCGGCTTACACCTGCTTGGATTGTGTTTAGTTTGGCTAACGGCCTGCAAATTGCTAGTACGTACCAGCAGTAAACGCGACGCAAAACTCGCCTGATTCTAAGTTAACCCTCCTTCCTCTTTGGGTTAGATAGGCTTGCAAATATGGCGCCTAGTGCAAATAAATCAGAAATTCTTGGGTGGACTGACCTTGATTATCAGGCCGTTAAATATGCTCGAGCACTAGCGGCTGATGCAGTGCAACGTGCCGGAAATGGTCATCCGGGAACTGCCATGGCTTTGGCTCCGGTGGCATACCTTTTATTTCAGCACCATCTTCGTCATGATCCTCGCGATCCAAATTGGATTGGACGCGATCGATTTATCCTTTCATGTGGTCACTCTTCATTAACTTTATACACCCAACTTTTCTATGCCGGATATGGATTAACTCTTGATGATTTAAAAGAGTTCCGTAAAAAAGATTCGGCAACTCCAGGACATCCTGAGTACGGTCATACAGCAGGAGTAGAAACAACTACTGGTCCACTTGGTCAAGGAATCGGAAATGCTGTAGGTATGGCGATGGCCGCCCGGTATGAGCGTGGGCTTTTTGATCCGAACGCTGCGCAAAATTCATCAGTCTTTGATCATCACATTTATGTTCTGGCATCTGATGGTGATCTCCAAGAAGGAATTAGTGCAGAAGCGTCTTCAATAGCGGGCTTGCAAAAGCTAAGTAATTTAATTGTGATTTATGACGACAATAAAATCACAATTGAAGGAGATATTGAACTTTCATTCACTGAGGATGTGAGTGCAAGATATCGTTCTTATGATTGGAATGTAATTGAAGTTGGAACTTTGCCAAGTGGTGAAGTTGATTTAGTTTCGCTAAATCAGGCAATTGATCAGGCCAAAAATCAAAATGTTGCACCGACTTTGATTCGATTGAAAACAGTAATCGCATGGCCCGCTCCAAAACTACAAGGAACTTCAAAATCTCATGGTTCCGCACTTGGTGCTGAAGAAGTTGCAGCAACCAAGGTTGCGTTGGGATTAGATCCTAATGAGGATTTTGCAATGCCAGAAGAAGTTCTCGCTCACGCCAGAAAAGTATTAGACCGTGCAAGTGCTTCCAGAAATGAATGGAACAAGAGATTCGAGAATTGGCGTAACGACAATAAGGAAGCAGCCGAATTATCTGACCGCTTAGCAAGTAAAGAGTTGCCAAAAAATTGGCGTTCGGCGCTACCTGAATTTTCTAGCGAAAAAGAAATTTCAACGCGTAAGGCTTCGGGAGATGTAATTCAGAAATTGGCAGCGCTACTACCCGAAATGTGGGGAGGTTCAGCCGATTTAGCTGAAAGTAATAACACCACAATTGAAGGAGCAAAATCTTTCCTTCCTGCTTCCTCTTCCTCATCTTCTGCTGATCCCTATGGACGCGTTATTCACTTTGGAATTCGCGAACATGCAATGGGCGCGATTATGAACGGAATTGCACTGCATGGTGGAACCAAGCCGTTTGGCGGAACATTTTTAGTTTTCAGTGATTACATGCGTCCTTCGGTTCGCTCGGCTGCACTCATGAAACTTCCAGTTACTTATATTTGGAGGCATGATTCAATTGGTTTAGGAGAAGATGGCCCTACCCATCAACCCGTAGAACATGCCGCAGCACTTCGTGCCATTCCCGGTCTTGATGTAGTTAGACCTGCAGATGCAAATGAAGTGGCTCAATGCTGGGGACAGATTATTGAAAATGCCAGACCTGCAGGATTACTACTATCCAGACAAAACTTGCCAGTCTTTGACCGCAGTAAATGTAATTCTGCAACCGGCGCAACAAAAGGTGCTTACGTTTTAAGAGAACCAGCATCCGGAGAAAAACCTAAAGCGATATTGATCGCAACTGGCTCCGAAGTTTCATTGGCACTGGCAGCACAAGAAGAATTAGCAAATAAGAAAATTCCGGTAAGAGTTGTAAGCATGCCGTGTTGGGAATGGTTCCGCTCTCAATCTGCCGAATATCAAGAAAGCGTGTTACCAAAAGCCATAAGCGCGCGAGTAAGTATCGAAGCCGGAATTTCCATGGGTTGGGCAGAGTTTACTGGCAGCTCTGGTCGGTCTATCTCCCTTGAACATTTTGGCGCCTCTGCTTCAGCAAAGGAGTTATTTGCCGCCTTTGGATTTACCACCGAACGAGTTGTCGCACTCGTTGAAGATGTTTTGTAATGTCAAACGCACTACAGAATTTATCAACGCTCGGAACTTCAGTTTGGCTTGATGATCTATCAAGATCCCGCCTGATAAATCCTGAAAGTGATTGTTCGCTAAAGAAATTAATCGAGAACTATTCGGTCGTAGGCGTAACCACTAATCCTTCAATTTTTGATAACGCTTTAAAGGATTCACAAACATACGCTGATGCATTTGCTGCATTAAAAAAGGCCGGCGCTTCAGTAGATCAAGCCATTAGAAAAGTAACCACAGCAGATGTTCGAGATGCCTGCGATCTACTACTAGATGCTTTTCGTAAAACTAAAGGCATGGATGGTCGAGTGAGTATTGAGGTTGACCCAAGACTCGCCCACAAAACTCAGGAGACAATCGATCAAGCTCGTGAACTATGGAAAGAAGTGGGACGCGAAAATCTTTTCATTAAGGTGCCAGCCACTTTGGCAGGGTTGCCAGCAATAGAACTTTTAATTTCTGAAGGAATTAGCGTGAATGTGACCTTGATTTTCTCAACCGAGAGATACGAAAAGGTGTTACTTGCCTATGTTTCTGGATTGGAAAAACGATTAGCGACCGGTGCTGATGTTTCAAAAATTCAATCTGTTGCATCCTTTTTTGTAAGTCGAGTTGATACAGCAATTGATCCGATTTTAGATCGCATGTCATCTGATAAAGCCGATCTCCTGCGAGGAAAAGCAGCGGTGGCCAATGCACATTTAGCTTATGAGATTTTCTTAAGTTTTTCCCAAAGCGATCGATGGAAAAAATTAGCGACCTCAGGAGCATGGCCGCAACGCTTACTTTGGGCATCTACGGGCGTTAAAGATCCGACATACAGTAAAGATAAATATGTCACCGAATTAGCCGCTCCATTAACTGTTAATACGATGCCCGAAGCAACATTGAGAGCAGTTCACGATCTTGATCCAGTTATCAAGGATTCTATTTCGACTGAAATAATGAACGCACACATTGTTTTGAGCGACTTGAGCAATTTAGGAATTGATTACAACAAAATTGTGAGTGATCTGGAAGTTGATGGGATTAAGAAGTTCGAGGAATCTTGGCATCATCTACTGCAAACAGTTGAGCAAGCACTAGCGTGATCTCGATATCTGGCTTGCCGATTGATTCGGCAGCCAAAAGTCCTCTTCTTGAGAAATTGAATTTAGCTAATGAGAGATTACTTAATCGGGATTCCCTGCTTTGGGGTAAGGCTGCTGAAAATGAAGCGCTAAATCGCTTGGGGTGGATTGATTTACCTGAAAAATCCACTCAACTCTTACCCAAATTTGATGCGATTGCTGCACTGCGCCGTAAAAATTTAATTGATCGGATAGTTCTCTGCGGTATGGGCGGATCCTCCCTAGCACCTGAAGTCATTGCAGCGTCAAATCTAGAATCAGAACTTCCTTTGATAATTTTGGATTCGACTGATCCAGCAGATTTGCTTCCAATTCTAGAATCAGATTTGAGCAGTACATTATTTATATTTGCTTCTAAATCTGGAAGCACTGTTGAAACTAACTCTCATCGTGCGCTCTTCCATGCAGAGTTAATAAAGCAGAAGTTAGAAATTCGTAACCATCTTCTCGTTATAACTGACCCTGATTCCGCCTTGGAGATTTGGGCAAAAGATCATGGTGTGCAAGTACTAAATGGATTTGCTGATGTTGGTGGAAGATTTAGCGCCTTATCTGCGTTTGGACTAGCGCCAGCAGCCATTTGCGGAATTGATGTATCAATTTTACTTGATGAAGCGCACGATATTGCACTGGAATTGGCTAAACCAAGCAATCCCGCTGTTTTACTAGCGTTGGCAATCTTTCATAACGGTTCGAGTTTTATTTCGTTGCCAGATACGCCTTTGAGTCAATGGATTGAACAATTAATTGCTGAGTCAACTGGCAAAGAAGGAAAAGGCTTTTTGCCGGTAATAGAAAGTAAGCGCTCTAAAAATTCTGACGCTATCAGGATTGTTTTCACTCCCTCCTCAGGTGAAAATCAAAAGAATGATGTGTACTTGAATACCTCACTTGGCGGACAATTTCTTTTTTGGGAGTGGACTACTGCTCTCCTGTGCTATCTCATCGAAGTTAATCCCTTCGATCAACCAAATGTAACTCTTGCGAAAGAGCGCGCAACTTCGGTTTTGGCAGAAAAGCAAAGCTCCACTGTCACAGTTCCAGACGATCAAGTTCTGACTTTATTGAAAGATTTTGTTTCAAAGATCAACCCTATTGGCTACCTTGGAATACTTGCTTTCTTGCCCAGATCCTATGAAGAGCAGATCAATGAATTTGAAAGTGAATTAAGAAATAGATTTGATTTTCCAATCACTGTTGGATGGGGCCCGAGATATCTTCACTCGACTGGGCAATTCCACAAAGGTGGAGTTCCTAATGGATCATTTCTAATTCTCACTCATGACGTTGAAGAGGATTTAGATATTCCCGAACAGAGTTACAGTTTTGCAGAATTGCAAAAAGCTCAAGCCCTGGGAGATTTAGCTGCTTTAACTGAAAGTAAGTTAAATGTTCTATCTCTGACGTTAACTAAGGATTTAACTCTAAATAGAATTAATCAATCTCTCCGCGAAGTCTTTTAAGAGCCTCATCAAGTAATGCGGCACCTTCGGTGTCAGTCCGGCGCTCTTTTACATAAGCTAAATGTGTTTTATACGGTTCGTTCTTAATTGGTTTTGGTGGAGCGTTACGGTCGCGACCGGCGGGAAATCCACAACGAGGGCAATCCCACTCATCAGGTGGTGTAACTGAACCGTCGTCGGCAAAAGATGGTCTGGTCTCGTGGTCGTTTGCACACCAGTAAGAGATGCGAAATCTTGCTATTGCATCGCCACGTTCTGCTTCACCCATAGGGCCTGCTCCGACGCGACTTCCGCGAATTGCGCTTCCACCAGCCATTTACTGCTCCTTTTGATTACTTATAAAAAAGTTAGTTAATTCTTTAGTAACAAACTTAGAGCGACGATCGATGTAAACCACAAACCGCCAACAACAATTGTGATGCGATCAAGGTTGCGCTCTACAACAGATGAGCCGCCGTAGTTCGAGGAGACTCCTCCACCAAAAAGGTCAGATAGTCCGCTGCCTTTTCCCTTGTGAAGCAAGACCAACAAAATCATCAATGCGCTCAAGGCCATCAAAAATATAGATAATCCCAAGACCATTGCAGCTCCCTAATTTTCCTAATCCGCTGGCTTTAGACCCTAAGCCAGGAGGTGTGAGTCTACCGGTGAAATTTGGCGATTCGGGCAAACTCCTCAGGTTCAAGGCTCGCTCCCCCTACCAACGCGCCGTCCACGTCAGCTCCAACCATGATTTCACGAATAGTTCCAGATTTAACCGATCCGCCATAGAGGATCCGCATACTGTCCCCAATTTCAGCCCCGGCCGATTTTGCAATTTGTGCCCTGATGGCCTGTGCCATGTTTTGCGCATCTTCAGGGGTTGCCACGTTTCCAGTTCCGATCGCCCAGATTGGTTCGTAGGCAATTACAATTTTTTTAACCTGTGCAGGTGTGATCCCGCTTAAAGCTGATTTCAATTGTGAAATTACGTGAGCGACTTGCCCATTTTCTGCTCTGATCGCAGCGCTTTCGCCAACACACAAAATTGGAGAAATTCCATTTGCAAGTGCTGCCTTAATTTTGCTGTTTACGATCGAATCATCCTCATGGTGATGTTCGCGTCTTTCGCTATGTCCGACAATTACAAATGTACAGCCAAGTTTTGCCAACATTGCTCCGGAAATATCTCCAGTGAATGCGCCTGAGGTTTTTGGTGATAAATCCTGTGCTCCGTAGAGTAAACGCAATCGATCACCATCAATCAAAGTTTGCACCGAGCGGATGTCAGTAAAAGGTGGAATAACGGCGACATCCACAGCTTCGAAATCTTTGTCGTCAACCATGAAAGCCAACTTTTGCACGACGGCAATCGCCTCAAGATGATTCAAGTTCATCTTCCAGTTGCCAGCTATTAAGGGCTTTCGCGACATCAAGACTCCAGTGCAATTAATCCAGGAAGGAGTTTTCCTTCAAGGTATTCCAGTGATGCTCCGCCTCCGGTTGATATGTAACCGAACTGCTCATCATCAAAGCCCATCGTACGGATAGCGGCCGCCGAATCTCCGCCACCCACGACACAAAACCCAGAAATTTCACTAAGTGCTTGTGCCACTGCTCTAGTTCCGTTCGCAAATGCTGGGAATTCAAAAACTCCCATGGGCCCATTCCAGAATACTGTTTCGCAATCTTGCAATGCCAATGCATAAGCTTTTGCAGAATCTGGACCGATATCTAATCCCATTTGATCCGCAGGAATATTGTTAACAGAAACCACAGTAGCTGGAGCCTCTTTTGAGAAAGTTGGAGCTACGACCACATCTGTTGGAAGCAACAATTTAACATTCAATTCTTCTGCACGCTTAATTAGCCCTTTAACATTTTCAATCAACTCTACATCGACCATGCTCTTACCAATTTCATGACCAAGGGCGCTAATAAAGGTAAAGACCATGCCGCCGCCGATTGCAAGAACATCAACCTTCTCAATTAAATTTGCAATAACTCCAATTTTGTCTGAAACCTTGGCACCGCCGAGAACTACCGCATATGGTCTTGCTGGGTTCTCAGTTAACTTCTTCAATACTTCTACCTCAGCCGAAATCAACTTACCGGCAACGTTTGGTAGCAATTTTGGCAATTCGTAGACAGATGCGTGTTTTCGATGAACCGCACCAAAACCATCTCCGACGTATATATCGCCAAACTTAGCTAAATCTTTTGCAAAATCTAATCGTTCATCTTCATCTTTACTGGTTTCTTGCGGGAAGAATCTAATGTTTTCTAACATTTGGACCTTATTTGCTGAAGTTGAATTACCACTTAAGTCGGATAACTCTTTCGCCAGCACAACAGGAAGATCTAACAGCGCACTCAATCTGCTAGCTACGGGAGCAAGTGAAAAAGAATTTTCAAAACCATTTTTTGGACGCCCTAAATGAGCCAAAATCGTAATTCTGGCACCAGCATCTAAGAGATGTTTTATAGTAGGCAAAGATGCTTTGATTCGGCCATCATCTGTGATCAGATTCCCATCTAGTGGAACATTTAAATCACAACGCAAAATAACTGATTTGCCTGAGAAGTCAACATCGTCGAGAGTTCTCATTCTCTATTGCTACCTATAACGATTTAGCAACAAAAGTTGTGAGATCTACCAAGCGATTTGAATATCCCCACTCATTGTCATACCAACCGACAACTTTTGCAGTTTTACCTATTGCTTTTGTTAATTGACTATCAAAAATGCAAGATGATGGATTAGTCACGATGTCTGCTGAAACTATCGAATCTTCCGTGTACTCAAGCACTCCCTTTAGGGAACCTTCGCTAGCTTTCTTCATTGCAGCATTGATATCTGCCGCTGAAACTTCTTTGCTGAGTTCAACAGTCAGATCTGTCACTGAACCAACTGGCACTGGTACGCGCAAAGCGTATCCATCAAGTTTTCCCTTTAGCTCAGGCAAGACCAAACTAATTGCTTTGGCTGCACCGGTACTGCTTGGAATTATTGAGATTGCAGCTGCGCGACCTCGACGTAAATCTTTATGTGGTAAATCTAAAATAACTTGGTCATTTGTATATGCATGAATTGTGGTCATCATTCCACGTTCAATTCCAAACTCATCTTGCAAAACCTTAGCCATAGGTGCCAAACAGTTTGTGGTGCATGATGCATTTGAAATTATGTGGTGATTGGCGGGGTCGTATTTTAGATGGTTAACACCCATTACTACAGTTATATCTTCATCTGTTGCTGGAGCTGAAATAATTACTTTTTTTGCACCTGCTGTTAGATGTTTTTTCGCATCTGCCGCTTTGGTGAAAATACCAGTTGATTCAATAGCGATTTCGACACCTAAAGCCGACCATGGCAATGCTGCTGGATCTCTCTCTGCTGAAACTTTTATGGTTTTAGATCCGACTGTCAAAGAATCTG
>CAYZBP010000004.1:0-161 GCA_964476715.1 uncultured Bifidobacterium sp.
GAGATTTAAATTTCACGACCACGCAGGGCGAATCTGTAGGCACATCAGATGTGACGAAGGTTCACCCCAAAGTTGGTTTGTGAGCAAAAAGCACGAAGGAGCCTGGCAAATGTCAGGCTCCTTCTATGTTTAACGACAAATTAAATGATGAGCCAACTGGC
>CAYZBP010000004.1:261-3554 GCA_964476715.1 uncultured Bifidobacterium sp.
AATCCAACTGGCAATCCAACTGGCAATCCAACTGGCAATCCAACTGGCAATCCAACTGGCAATCCAATTCGCAGGAATGAAGATAACCAATCAATTCATGGCAATCCGGCTGTAAGTTCGAGTGAAAGAATTTCTGGCGCTGATTTCCCACGTTTAAAAGTTGGAGTATTGGTTTCCCCTAGAACTGACGGATTATTTGTGGGGACTTTCGATGATGCATTGATTATCGATCTGCCTGGTGCGCGCGCGGCATTGGCATTATGCGATGGAAGTAAATCTATAAATTCGATAGCGGGTTCGGTGGGAATTTTAGCGTCAGATTTAATTGAACTAATCTCAACTTTGAATTATTCATCTTTAGTTACATTTGAAAAAATCTCTAACCAAAAGCTGCTGCCTGAGATGCAACTTATGGACTGGTACCAACAATCCAGCTCCAAGAGTCAACAAGAAAGTATGGAAAAACGCCTAATTACTACTGTCTATATCTCTAAATTAAATCGAATTGGTTTTGCATTATCGGGGATCCTCTTAGCAAGTGGTGTTGGTGCTGTAATAAGTGATGACAATCGAAAAATCACAATCGAAGATATTGTTGGAGGGTACTTGCGACTTTCCGATGTTGGTCGTACCAGAAATGAAGTATTGATTGATCAATCTCGAGAGAATGCCCGAAGTAAAAATGTAAACAGTTCAAGTAATGTGAACCAGATAAGTAATGTTAGCCAGCTAAGCAATCCGAACCATGTGAAAAATTCGTCCTTGATCATTTCGACATCACCGCCGGATCCAGAGTTACTTGCAGAGTGGATGCGAGGCAATACTCCGTTTTTTCTAATTGATGGACTTGATAGAGACAACTTAACTTTCGGTCCTTTTGTGAATCCTGGTAAAGATGCCTGTCCGCGATGTATTGATTTGCACTGTCTTGATCGCGATCCAAATTGGAATAGCGTCAGCCTTGCGCATTTTCTCGATCGTAGACGAGAACTCTCTTCACCTTTAGCGATGCTTGGGGCAAGTATCGGAGCGATTTTTGCGCTTGCACAGTTAGATCAAATTGCTCACCTAGATCGAGTAGACCGAATGAGCCAAATGGATTTAATGGACCAAAACAAAGCAGAAAATCAAACACCAACCCAATTTCAATTGCGTGGGAAAACCATTACATACTCAGCTTCTGAATTGATGCACCCAGTAATCCGCAGGTGGAGCAGGCACCCACTTTGCGGATGTTCTTGGCAATAATTCTGCCAATAGGAATACTGGAATGACGCATTTCCGGCGTGTAAAAATCGATAGGTGAGGGAGAGATCACATATTCATGGAATGTTGATGCCCGCACACGGCACAACAAATCTAATTTTCAATTGGCGATGATTGTGGCTATCTAGCACAATTAGCCAAATGTCCAGCGATGAAAAGAATGTTAAGAAAGATTCATTGCAGACCAGCACAAAAGTTCGAAGTGCAAGGTTAGCTTCGCTGCCACTTTCTCTTGCCGGACGCAGTGCAGTTGGCCTAGGTAAACAATTAATCGGTCAATCAAACGCTTTAGTTTCATCTGAAATCCAAGAAAAAACTGCACGTCAGGTTTTCCAAGTATTGGGTGAACTAAAAGGTGGTGCGATGAAATTCGGTCAAGCGCTTTCAGTATTTGAAGCTGCTCTCCCAGAAGAGATAGCCGCTCCGTATCGTGAGACATTAACTAAGTTACAAGAATCTGCACCGCCGCTGCCGGCTCGAGTCGTACATCAAGTACTTGCAAAAGAATTAGGTGAAGATTGGCGAGATAACTTCTCATCGTTCACTGATAAACCGGTTGCTTCAGCATCTATTGGACAAGTTCACAAAGGTGTTTGGAAAGATGGACGAGTTGTTGCAGTCAAGGTGCAATACCCAGGTGCGGCTGAAGCTCTCATTTCAGATTTAAATCAAATTCAACGTTTTGCAAAAATATTTCAATTATTTATGCCTGGCTTGGAAATGGGACCACTGCTTGAAGAGTTACGTGCTCGAATTATTGAAGAGGTTGATTATCAATATGAGGCAAAAGCTCAACGTGCTTATGCTCTTGAATTTGAGGGCGATCCAGATATAGCTATTCCAAAAGTTGTAATGGCATCGGACAAAGTTCTAGTTAGCGAATGGTTAGAGGGAATTCCACTTTCTCGAATAATTGCCAAGGGAACACGTGAGCAAAGAAATAATGCTGGTTTAAAGCTGGCTCGTTTTCATTTCACTTCTCCAACGCGAGTTGGATTACTTCACGCAGATCCACATCCCGGAAATTTTAGATTGTTAGAAGATGGTCGACTTGGAGTCTTAGATTTTGGTGCGTGCAACAGATTGCCTAATGGTTTTCCAGAGCCTTTAAAGAATTTGCTAAAACATGCCTTAGATGATGATGCTATCGGACTTTATAACGGCTTTAAAAAAGATGGATTTATTCTCGCTGATGTTGATGCGGATGCAAACTTAGTATTAGATTATTTATTACCACTTGTAGAACCGCTAAGAACAGAGACTTTTAAATATTCGCGGGAATGGTTACGAGATCAAAGCACTCGCGTTGGCGACCCAAGAAATCCGACTGCAAAAATTGGGTTCCAATTAAACCTTCCACCAGAATATGTGTTGATTCACCGGGTGACTCTTGGTACCACTGGAATTTTCTGCCAACTAGGTGCAGAAGGCAATTTCCGTGATGAAGCGCTTTCTTGGTTTCCCGAAATTGCACCTTCACTAGGCAAGTAATTTAGCCAGGCAAGTAATTATTTAAATTAGTTTTTCGTAGATACTGCATTCAGCGCACTTGTTTTCCCACTCCGACCTATTTGATCTTTTAATTGATCCCTTCAAATCAATTGTGGTAACAAGTGCGCTGAAAATTTATGCCGCAGTACGTGGACGTCCGGGTGAACGCTTCGCAGCAACTATCCGTCCATCTTCAAATATCTCTCCACCCCAAACACCCCAAGGTTCTTGACGTGACAATGCTCCTTCAAGACAACGTGCGCGCATCGGACAAGCAGTGCAAAGATCCTTAGCCGTCTCTAGCATCTCTTGTGATTCGGCGAAGAAGAGCTCGGGATCGACTCCGTGACATGGAAGTGAAAAACCCTCATCCTTCTTGTGCCCTGAATTCTCATTACGTGTTAACTCGTACACACCTACCTTTGTCTCTGCCCATCCTGGAACTAACAGTTCGTGAAATAAAACCGTCATTGCTCTCACCTTCCCTCATCTGGTGTTGCGCGGCTCTTGCAATTTGCAAGTTCTCCGTTATTGCT
>CAYZBP010000004.1:3654-9610 GCA_964476715.1 uncultured Bifidobacterium sp.
TTTCTGCTTTTCTGCTTTTCTGCTTTTCTGCTTTTCTGCTTTTCTGCTTTTCTGCTTTTCTGCGCCTACTATTTCGATTTACCCTGTGCTGCTCCACTGACCTCTCTGTGAATCTCCATAATCTCTAGCTCCGAAGTTCCTTGCCTTTCGCTCAAGGTTTTTCTCCCGGAAAAAGAAAAGAGGGCCTGAATCCTTTTGGATTCGAGGCCCCCTGGGGTTTTCACTGGTACTTAGCCAATGAACTCCAGGGTGCCACTGAATCCAAAATGCTTTGGATTGCCGGTGGCGTATGAATATGAACGCGCGAAATCGTTCGTACGCCAATTGGCAGTACGAATCGGTGTTGATGTAAGCGCTAGCGCTACAGACACAGTCGACCTCTTTCGTTTCATCTTCAAGTTCTATTTAAGCGATTTAAAGCCATTACTGGCTCAATTTTCAACTCAAACATAACTCCTTGGCATCAGGGTAAAGCAGGGGGTATCGATCTAGCAACTCAATTACCTACCCTCCCCTTCACGCAGCAGAAAATCCCTTCAAAATCGGTCGCCATCTTGTGTGCGAGGGTGGAAGTATCGCCTTATGGAGGAAGGATGAGTATGGACCCAAAGCCCGATTGGTCTAAAAGCCAGGATGTCGATTGGAGTCGATTTAATCGACCAATCCCAAGTTGGTTTACCGATGCCAAACTTGGAATTTTCATTCATTGGGGGGCTTATTCAGTCCCAGCTTTTGGAGAGCCAATTGGAGAGTTAGGCACAATCGATTTCAAAACTTGGTTCAAACATAACCCATACGCAGAATGGTATTTCAACACAATTCGAATCGAAGGATCTCCTGCATCTGCTTATCACGCTGAAAAATTTAATAACGCACCATACGATGATTTCTTAGATCAGTGGCGAGCTGAAAATTTTGATGCAGAAAAGTGGGCGCAGTTATTTTCTTACGCAGGTGCGCAATACGTTGTTCCTACTTCAAAACATCATGATGGAATTGCACTTTGGGATGCGCCAGGAACAGGTACTCGAAATACAGTTAAGCGCGGTCCAAAAAAAGATTTAATTGGTGCGATTGCGGCGGCAGTTAAAAAAACTGGAATGCATTTTGGAGTTTATTACTCGGGCGGACTTGATTGGGGTATCAGCGATCTACCTC
Source organism: uncultured Bifidobacterium sp. (assembly GCA_964476715.1). Taxonomy (GTDB): domain Bacteria; phylum Actinomycetota; class Actinomycetes; order Nanopelagicales; family Nanopelagicaceae; genus UBA3012. Next base: position 4,813 of record CAYZBP010000004.1, read on the forward strand.
CGCAAACGACAGAAGAAGAAGTTAGAACTTGGCGTCCAAATGATCCAGCATATGCAATGTATGCGTATCAACACTTTAAAGATTTAATTGATAAATACGAACCAGAGATTTTATTTAACGATATTGAATGGCCAGAATCCGGAAAACGCGAAGGAAGTTATTCTCTTATAGAACTTTTTGATTATTTCTATAAAAAGATTCCACATGGTGTAGTTAATGATCGATGGGGCGACCACAGATCTGGCGGACAGACTGTGCACTCTGATTATCGAACCAGTGAATACAAATCCAGTTTAGATGTGGAAGATTCTCCGGCATGGGAGAACTGTCGCGGAATTGGATATTCATTTGGTTACAACGCAGTCGAAACTAAAGAGCATTACATTGAAGTTCCGGCTCTATTACGCCATTTTATTGACATAGTTTCACGAGGCGGAAACTTCCTACTAAATGTTGGCCCTACTGCAAGCGGTGAAATACCTGAGATTCAAGAAAAAGTCTTACGCGGACTTGGCGACTGGATGAAAGTAAATTCAGAAGCTATTTATGGAACTCGTCCAATAAAAGGACTAACAACGAGTGACACACCTTGGGTTCGCTGGACTTGTAAGGGAAAAAGAATTTTTGCTCATATTGACGCAGTTGGAACCATAACTTTCCAGGACGCAAATAATTTACTTGCCTTGAACGAAAAACAAGCAGGTTCAGGAAAGATTTTAGGATCTGGGGAAATTTCAATCATGAAAAATGGGGATGTACTCACTTTTGAAATACCTAATTCAATTGTTGTTGGACCAACTGTAATTGAGTTTACTAAAGCCAATTAAGGCCATCTAATTATTGAAAGTGGCTGCTTTTAATTTGAAAACTCATAGAGTTCGAATAGTTGATTGACTCAGAAGTGTTAATTGATTTGCAAATATTATTTTAGTGGCAGGCCTGCTAAGAATCTAGATGGGGTGCCCGTGAAGGAAAGGTAAATCTCATCCTTTGCCCGGGTTACTCCGACATAAAACAATCTGCGCTCTTCTGCGACAGCAGCCATGCCTGCCTCATCACTTAATGTGCTGCTTGTTGATTGCGAAATAGGAAGCACACCCTCGCGTAAAGCAGGCAGAAATACGTAATCCCATTCCAAACCTTTAGCTGTGTGAAGAGATGTAATAGTTACGCCTATTGCTAATGGCTCAACTGCATCTCTCTCTCGGTTATCAAATTCATCTACAAAAGTTCGCAAATCTGCATCAGGTGCATCTTGAACTAAGTCATACGCTAATTCATAAAGTAACAACCTTGGATCATCACCTTTTGCAGAACTTGGACTCCAACCGATTGAAGTTAAAACTTCAGAGATTGCGGTAAACAAAGGTTGATGATCTGAGATCTTTGAACCAATTTTTATTTGTTTCGCGTTTTCGGCCGGCGTAACTTTTTTCCCTGACGAAGCAAGTGCTGCACCACGTAATAATCTAATGGCCTCGCGAATTTCTGGAAGTGCAAAAAACGGACGCTTACCAGCAAGCACCACTGGAGTTCCGGCAAGTGTTAAAACTCTTTCAAACTCTTGTACTTGATCATTCCGTCTCAACAAAATAGCAATATCCCGCGGCCGAACGCCCGAACTTATTAAATCTGAGATCTGGTGAGAAATCGTTTCGACCTCTTGTTGTTCATCTCGATACTCCGTTAACTGCGGAGCGCGATGTGCTTTTGCAGTCGCATTTCTTGCTGCAGACAATTCACGATCTTCAATTGAATTAGCTAAGTGAACAATGTGTGGAGTTGATCGATAATTGTTTGTAAGTCGTAAAACTTTTGCTTCCGGATATTTATGTGAAAACCCATTTAAATACTGAGCCGTTGAGCCTGCAAATGAATAGATGTTCTGGCTTGGGTCGCCTACAACGCAAATTTCTTTTCGCTTTCCGAGCCAAAGATCCAAAACTCTTTGTTGTAATGAAGAAACATCTTGATACTCATCAACTGTGAAGTATCGATATTGATCTCTAACTCGATCAACGATTGAAGTTCGCTCTTCTAGAATTGCTGATACAAATAACAAAATATCTTCAAAATCAACTAAACCTCTTGATTGTCTTCGTTGATCGTACAAAGCATAAATTCCCGCCATCGCATCAACAGTTAATCCACTAGATAAAGTTCGTTCGCTAGCCATTGAAATAAAATCATCATGATGAATCTGCTTGCCTTTAGCCCATTCAATTTCATCACTTAATTCCCTGATGAATGCTGGCTTTCCACTCAATCCCTCTTCGCGGGCGATTTCGGAAAGGATTTCATATTTACTATTTAGAATTTTTGGTAATGGTCCACCGATAGCTTCTTTCCAGAAAAAAGTTAACTGGCGCCATGCAGCGCTATGAAAGGTATGCGATTGCACATTGGGCTGTCCTAAACCTCTCAATCTATTTCGCAATTGAGCCGCGGCTTTCGCAGTAAATGTCAGCGCAAGTACACGGTTTGGATCCATAACTCCACTCTCGATTGCGTATGCAATGCGATGAGTAATGGCTCGAGTTTTTCCAGTACCGGCCCCAGCAATAATTGCTACTGGGCCGCGAATTGCGGTTGCTGCTTCTCTTTGTTGCGGATCGAGATTAATTAATAGGGATTCTGCTTGTAGATTTGAACTTTTTGATACTGCATCACCTGAACTTACAGAACCATTTGAACTACCTTCACCACTTTCACTGTCTAGCGCCACGCTTCCACACCTTCAAGTGGTTGTCCGTACCAAAGTTCAATCATTCTGCGCGCAATACTTATTCCTGGTGGAAGTAATAACTCACCAGATGCAATATCTGCAGCTATCTGTTCTCTTGAGTACCAACGAATTGCTTCAATCTCTTCACCATCGGCTTCGGCATCTTCAGGATTATCTGTTACTGCTGTAAATGAAAGCATGATCGATGCAGGGAATGGCCAGGGTTGAGATCCTAAATATCTGATTTCACTAAGAGAAACACCTGCTTCTTCCGCAACTTCACGCTCCACGCAAGCTTCAAGAGATTCACCAGGTTCTAAAAATCCAGCAAATGTTGAAAATCTTTTTACGGGCCAAATTTTCTGGCGACCCAACAAGATCCGATCTTCTCTATCTCTAACCAAAACAATGACTGCGCTATCAGTTCTTGGATAGTGCTCTGCTTCGCATGCAGGACATTTACGAGTTGATCCACCCAAAATGGAAATAGTTGGTTCACCACATCTCGCGCAACGTGGATGAACATCATGCCAATTTGCAAGAGCGACAGCGTGCATGACTGCACCGATCTCAAGGTCACTTAGTAAAGTTCCGACATCTCGAAGTGAAACTAAATTTTCAGTTCCTTCTGGGAAAGGTGCATTGATTGCAAAAAATGGTTGGCCGTTTGGAGCAAGTCCCAAAAAAAATCTTTCAGCTACCGATGCTGCAAACTCAGGTGATTTAATTACCGTGCTATTTGGATCTAGGTAGATCAACCCGCCAGCTGAAGATGCAGATTTATTATGACTTGGTTGGGTGGCCTGCTCTGCCTGGCTCGCACCATCACTCCAAATAAACTTTCCTTGATTTACTTGAAATATTTTGGCATTAGCAAAAAGCTCATCCAAAGTTTGATCCGAGGTGCGCAAATGAGCCGCACGATCAAGGAGTGAGCGTGCGAGTGCTAAATTCTGTAGTTCTGAGGCCATAAGTGGCGAGCCTATCTAATTCCCCCGTACGGTTCACAGATGAAGATCGGCTCCTGGAACCTCCTGCATGGGATGGCCATCCCACAAGGTGGGACATCGGCAGAAAGTTTGCTCAGCGCCGCCGCCAAGATTGATCTTGATTTACTGGCTCTTCAAGAGGTCGACTTCTTCCAAGATCGAAGCAACACTCTCGAACAAACCGCCTTGATCGCCCAAGGCATGGGCGCACAATTTTATGATTTCACTCCAGCAATCTTTGGTACTCCAGGTGAGAAATGGATACCTGCTGAATTAACTAAAGTAAATAAATCAGTGGGTAAAATTCAATCAAGTGAATTGAGTGCTTCAAGTAAACGAAATTTGATAAATCAAAATAGCGCATATGGCATTTCGCTGATTTCAAAAATCCCAATTAATGAAATTTGCTTGCTGGAGTTAGGGCAATCACCTCTTGGAATCCCTTTAGTAATTCCAAATGAGAATAAAGGCAAAATGCGGCCGAGAGTAATTTACGTTTCCGATGAACCACGAATCGCTCAAGCTGCAATTCTTGAAAATGGAATCACTATTATCAATACGCATTTGTCATTTGTCCCGGGAATCAATCTTCGGCAATTGCGCATGATCAAGAAATGGGCCAAGAGTTTGCCGGGTAAAAAGATTTTGATTGGCGACTTGAACTTACCTGGAAAAATTCCAGCGAAGGTTCTGGGGTGGAATCCATTGATAGAGGAAAAAACTTATCCATCATGGAAACCACGGATTCAATTTGACCATGCACTCTCACCAGATTTCACTGTGAGTGAAGTCAAGAAATTACAAATTCCAACTCTTGGCATAAGCGATCATTTACCAATTGCTTTTGAAATCCTCTAAAAACTTTACCTTCGGATAAGTGATCTTAGAAGTTAAGCCGTTGGAACTTGATTTATTAAATTAATTAATCCATCTCGATCTAATAGATCTGCCGGCCTAATTGTTTCCTGCGATGAGACGTAATGAAAAGCAGCTCCCACATCCGATACTTTGCAATCTGCAATTTCAGCATAAGCAAGTCGATACATGGCTAATTGAATTGCCGCTAATTCAAGTTCACGTCCGC
>CAYZBP010000004.1:9710-18261 GCA_964476715.1 uncultured Bifidobacterium sp.
TAAGCAAGTCGATACATGGCTAATTGAATTGCCGCTAATTCAAGTTCACGTCCGCTTTTTGCTGATCCAGTTTTCCAATCAACTACTTCAAAGCCACCTGTAGGAGTCGAATAAACTGCGTCCATTCTGCCGCGCAATAAAACTCCCGCGATGGTGCGCTCGAAAGGAACTTCCACAGCAATTGGTGAACGATCTCCCCACTCACTCGCTAACCATTTCTCTTTTAGCGAGGAGAGCACGCTCTCATCAAAAGCACCTTCATCTGCACTGCCTGGTAACTCATCTTCATCCAAGAGCGCAATATCCCCAAAACGTTCTTCAAGCCAACTGTGGAATGCAGTCCCACGACGGGCTATCGGATCTGGCTTAAATGGAAGTGGCCTTCTAATTCGAGCAGCAAACTCCTTTTGATCATGCGCGAGCGCAAGTAACGCTGAGACAGATAAACGCGGTGGAAGTTTAACTATTATTTCACTCTTATCTTGTTGCTGCTCTTGAAGCGCTAATTCAACTCCATTCTTAAGCTCCAAAATCCTATGATCTAAATTCTGATTTTCTGAAATCATGGAAAAGTTGGAATCATTATTTTGTAATGCAGTAATTAGGGTTTCGAAATTTGTGCGACGCTTGCCAAGTGGGTCGACTGGCCATTGTGCACTCTTAGGATTTACTAAACCAGGATTTTCAGGATCAGTAGGTGGTGCATCAATTTCACCAGCGACTACTCCGCCAGTTTTTACTACTTGATCAAAGACATCTTTGTATAACGAACTTGGTGGAACGAAATTTTTTCCATTTCGCCACCAAGATGTTGTGCAAAAAAGATGGCTACGTGCTCTGGTGACCGCCACATATGCCAACCGTTGCTCTTCATCTCCTTTACGCTCGTTGCAATACAAGTGGTACTGACCAAGTTCGTCGCGCACATCTGTTGTGGTTACACATCTGTTCAATTCAAGCATTTTGAAACGATCACGATCCAAACGAAGTGGAAATGGAACCGTTCCTTCATCTTTAAGCCAATTCTCACCAGATTTATCTGATGGGAAAACACCTTCTGCTAATCCTGGTAAAACTACTAAATCCCATTCCCCGCCTTTTGCTCCATGAACTGTGAGGATTTGTACAACATCTTTTCTCACTTCAACTCCACCAGCGCGAAGACCACCTTCTTCGCGATCTGCCACGTCGATCCATGTAAGGAATGAGTAGAGCGATCCACCTTGGCTATAAAAATTATTTGCTTCATCAATAAATCGATCTAGATAGCGGCGATTATGGTCTGTGAGTGCAACATCAACTGCTAAATGCAATTCGCGTTCAATTGCAACTATCAAATCTGGGATTGGCAAATGTACTTTTTTACGCAAACGTTGAATCTGTTTTGCCAGGGATACTAAGCGTGTGAAGCCGACTTCAGAAAAACTGTCACGGATACCGGAATTGCTATTGCTAACTTCAGCAAGTTCATCAAGAGCTTCTACGATTGAAGAGCGGGTCAACTCATCACTTTCGACATCTGACCCATTGAGTACGCGCTCAACTAGATTGCGTCCAGGTTCACGTTCAGTCGCTCTTCTACGTGCAAACTTTCCTAGAGCAGCAATATCAGCCGGGCCAATTCTCCAGTAGCCGTTGTTAAGTAACCGCATAAGGGCAGTTCCGGCATCCGGCAATGCAATAACTCGCAACATGGCATGAATTTCAGCAACTTCTGGAATGTGGATCAAACCATCAATTCCAACAACTTCCACTGGGATTTCTCGAGCGCGAAGTGCGCGTTCAATTTCCGAGATCTGGGAGCGATTGCGAACAAGAATTGCGGTTGATTCGACGAAACGAAAAAGTGGATCTTTTTTCTTTTTTTCAATTAATTCTGGAAGTTTAGATCGAGCTTCTTTACTCCAAAAAATCTCAAGATGATCAGCAATAGCTTCTGCTTCAATTTCAACGCTAGTGTAAATTCCACAACTTAATTCACCAGGTGCTGCTGTCGGCTTTGAACCAAGTTTAGAAATTTTAGAAATTTTTTCACCAAATGAATTAATTGGATTTCGTAAAGTTTCTGAGACCGTATTTGCAAGATCTAAAATCCCATGGTCATTCCGCCAACTGATTAGCAATGTATAAGTCTCGGATAACTTTCCTTCCCTAGTTCTAAAATCTGCTGGGAAGGCTGCGATCGTGTCACTGCTAGCACCACGCCATGCATAAATTGCTTGACACGGATCACCGACCGCCGTAATTGGATGGCCGTCTCCAAATAGGGATTGCATGAGTCGCAACTGAGACGCTGACGTGTCTTGATACTCATCAAGAAGTACAACTTGATATTTCTCCCGCTCAATTGCACCTACATCAGGGAATTTCGCAGCAATGTCGGCAGCCAAACTCATCTGGTCATCAAAAGTTAGTTCAGATCTTCTGGCTCGCTCATTTATAACTCGCTCAACAATCGGAAGTAATTGTAATCGCGCTTTTTGGGCTGTGATAACTGGTGCAACATCTGCATAAAACGGCGCAAATTTATTTCTAGAAACTGGTTCAACATTTAAAACTTCTGTAAGGAATTGTTCGGTGAACTCGGTAATTCTAGAAATATCTACTTCATGTTCTTTGATCTGTGAGACTAATTTCAAAACATCTTTAATCACTGTGCTTAAAGAACTCTCTACATCTGACATATCTCCGTCATAATTTCGAACAATTTTTTCCACTTGTTGCCAAGCTGCTGCCTCGCCCAGCATTGATTCAGGTGGTTCAATACCTAATCTCAAGGAATGCGATGCTGCAATTTTGTTTGCATAGGAGTGATACGTGGAAATAGTAGGTTCACCAGTAAAAATCCGGACTTTTTCGTTAACACCCAATTTCGCTCGGTATTCGGGTGAGCGTTCAAGTACTCGCAAATTATTACGCACTTTGACTGCTAAATCATTTGCAGATTTACGCGTAAAAGTTAATCCCAAAATTTTGTCTGGCTCGACCAACCCATTAGCAATCAAGTAAATAACTCGCGTGCTCATAGTCTCTGTTTTTCCGGATCCAGCTCCGGCAATTACCACGGCTGGTCGATCATGTGGAGAGGAAATGATTGTTGCTTGTTCAGGGGTTGGTGGGTACTGGCCGAGTATCACCGCTATCTCTTCTGGTGAGAATTTTGCATCCTCGTTCATGGGGGTTTGGTTCGTGGGAATTTCGCTCATGAGAATAAGGACCGCCCCTCATTCTTAATTGGGCATGATGCGATTACGCCACAAGTGCGACAAAGCGTGTTTTCAGTAGCTATAAATTTTGCAGCCGCCATCAGCTCACTATCACGCAATATTTCTCCGCGTACATTTTCAACATTAATTGGTGCTTGTTTTCGATCGGCACCCTTTTTTCCATCTGCCGCGAAATAAAGTAATGCCCCACCCGGAGTTTTATTCTCTGGAAAGTTTTTAAAGCCGCCTTCTGCTACGGCAAGTTGATATGCCGCTAATTGGGCATGATCTTGGCCTTCGGCTACAGAGACAACATTTTTAGCGGTTTTTAAATCAACGATAATTAAGGATCCATCGACTGCTAATTCAAGGCGATCAACACTTCCCTTAATTACCGCTCTACCTAATGTAAATGAGAAATTCTCTTCAACAGCCAACAACTGAGTTGGTCTTTGCTGGTGCCAATTTGTAAATTTGACCAACATATCTACAGCGCGATCTCGTTCCTTACTTTCACTCCAGCCTTCACCTAACTCCAACTTGGTCCATAAAGTTTTTAATTCGCTGGTTAATTCATTGACAGTTGCTCCATTTATTACTCGCGAAGCTAACTCATGGAATGCACTTCCTAGTAATTGTGCATTTGAATCACCATCACGACCACCGTGACTTTCCAGCACCCATTTCAAAGAGCATTTACGTAACGTTTCCAATGAGCTGGGTGAAATTTTAAGTGGCTCTCCATCTGCGACCAATGGAGCATCTGTAGAAAGTGGAAGTGCGCCATACCAACGCTGAGGGTTAGCCGCTGAAATCCCAGCTGTATCTAAGGTTTTTAGCAAAGTGACGGCAGCCGAAAAATCTTCTTTGTTGGTATTGGAATCTTCCGCAATTCTTCTTAACTTTGCCACAAGTAAAGCAGGAGGCAAATATGTTGGAAGTTTTAACTCTGGTGCACCTGTTGGATACAGATGATTTTCAACTTCAGCAAAAAATTGAGAAGGTTGTTCATCGCCACCTGTTGTTGAAGTTAACAACAAATATCTGCGCGCTCTGGTAAGTGCGTTATAAAACAATCGCCGTTCATCATCTAACAAAGCAGATGCTGCTCCTAATAGATGTTCGCTCTCACTTCTTGCATCAGCCACTTCTCGTCTGGCTATCTCGGCAAGTCGCTCGCTACCTAATAGTGAACCGCGGGCTTTGAGATTTGGCCACCGGCCTTCCTCAATCCCGGCTACTGCAACTACATCCCATTCACGCCCTTTTGCAGAATGCGCAGTAAGAATCTCAACTACTCCGTTTCGAGCCGCTCTAGTTGCGATGGTATCTGCCTCAATAACTTCGCTTTCGATCTGCTTGATAAAAGCACCGGCACTAGCTCCTGGATACCGATCTGCATGTCTGGCCGCCGCTTCAAAAAGTGAGAGAACCGCATCTAAATTGCTATCGGCACTACTGTCACCATCAATTGCTGCACCTTGCCAAACCTCAGAAATCTTTCTTCCATCATCTGCAATTGCGTTATCCCATATCTCCCACAAAACATTTTCACTTTGTGCTGCTTTTCGATTTGCGGCTTTGATCGAAACGGCAATTAAATCTGAAATTCGTTTGGCTGCGGCAAATTCATTCCAATCAAAATCTGCCATTGGGGTTAGTAGTAAGTCACGTAATATTTCATGAGTATTCTGTTGCTTTTCCTCACTTTGATCATGGTCAATATCTCTCATCTTTAACAAGGTGTAGCGCATTCTTCGTAAAGTAAGTGGGTCACCACCGGCAAATGGCGATAGCAAAAGAGATTCAACATTTTCTGGAGTTAATATCTCACGGCGCCGTTCGTCAGAGTGAGCTAGGCCAACTCTTGCAATCAAAATCATTGGCGAGATAGCACTTTGCAAAATCAACGGTATTGAATTCGAATCTTGGGCTACGGGGATCCCTAAGGCACCTAAAGTTCGTCGTAACGTTGCCGTTCTTGCGCCAGGTGAGCGCAGAATAATCGCCATTTTGTTATAAGGAATTCCTTCTCCCAAGTGCAGTGAATGGAAATGATGCGCAATAAAACGGGCCTCTTCATGTGCCGTCTCTAAACGCGCCGTTAAAATCTCGCCATTCTCATACTTATCTACTTTGTCTTCTGTGTCTTCTGTGCCTTCTGTGCCTTCTGTGCCTTCTGTGTCTTCTGTGCTTCGCGCAATTTCCTTGCTGTTTTCAGAAGCACAGATTCGCTCGCGGTGATTGATGATTCTGGAATATCTAAAACTTTTAGCAATTGAGACTGTTAAATCATTTAACTCCACAGATGAACGGTAATTTTTAAGCAAATAGATAGTTTTCGCCGAATTACCGTTGGAATCTGCAAATGAATCAGGAGCTCGCGAAACTCCTTCAGGATCTGCTCCCCTGAATCTTCCAACCGCTGAATCTGGATCTGCAAATAATGTTAACTCTTGTGCTGAAATTAATTTGATTAACGCTCGATGCGCTGGATCGCTTTCCTGATATTCATCAACCAAAATTACTTTGTATTTATCACGTAAATCTTGATGCAACTGTTCGTCTCTACTAATTAAATTGATCGCATTAATAATCAACTCGCTTGGATCTAATTTGTAATCTTCATCAATAGTTCTACTTTGTGTATATTCCAAATAAAATTTGCTTGCCGGTAACCACAATGGAAAATTCTCACGTGTGCTTAATTGTGCTAACTGACCAGTAGTTATTCCTCGCTCTGTTGCGCGCATAATCAAATCTCGCATTTCGCGGGCAAATGCAGCAGTCTTAACAGCAGCTAATAATTCTTCTGGCCAATCAGCCGCATTTGAAATTGCGGAAAGGCCTAATAATTCTCTGATGTAAAAATCTTGTTCTGCACCTGATAAAAGTGTTGGTGGTTTTTTTCCATTTTGCGCTGCATGTGCTCTTAGTAATCCATACGCAAATGCTGGAATTGTTTTAACAATTGCTCCATTAATACTTTTGGGAATCTGGGAAACAATTGCGTCATTTAATTCAGTCGCTCTTTCCCGATCAAAAGTCAGTAATAAAATTTGATTTGGATCAATGCCTTCTTTAATATAAGACAAGGCCCGCTCGACCATTAATGCACTTTTGCCAGTTCCGGGGCCACCTATAACAAGCAGTGGCGTACCGCGATGAGCGACAACAGATTTTTGCTCATCTGATAATTCCAACCGCTGACCCAGGTTGATACCCGGTTCGCGAATTAGCTTTAAATTGGCCACTGGCTTATTCAAGCCGAGCCACCCGACAGTGGTGGCCATAGGCGCGTTTTAGCATCATGCCTATCCAGAACTACCTTCGGAATCAGTGAAAATCAAGCGTGAGTCGGCGATCAGAGCTATTGGAATAGCCCCGATCCGTACGTTCGCCTCTAACTCAAAAATTATTGAGTGCTTAAGCCTTAATCCCGCTTTTTAGCGCGAGCAGTTAGTCGGCCTCGCTCATTTTGATCAAAGATAACTTTGCGGATTCGAACTGTTGCCGGCGTAACTTCTACGCACTCATCTTCACGGCAAAATTCAAGAGCTTGTTCAAGATTTAAATGCTTAGGTGGAACTAGACGTTCTGCATCGTCAGATCCAGATGCACGCATGTTTGTTAACTTCTTTTCACGAACTGCGTTGACATCCATATCTTCATTTCGTGCATTCTCGCCAACAATCATTCCTTCATAAACTTCAGAACCTGGCTCAACAAATATTGTTCCGCGCTCTTGCAATGATGAAAGTGCATAAGAGGTAACCATTCCACGTCGGTCAGCAACTAATGAACCAGTTGGCCGTGTGCGAATTTCGCCTTGCCATGGTTCGTAACCATCAAAGACGTGGTGCAAAAGTCCGGTACCACGAGTTTCAGTTAGGAATTCAGTACGGAAACCAATTAATCCACGTGATGGAACTGAGAAATCAAGACGAATCCATCCAGTTCCGTGATTTGTCATCTGCTCCATACGGCCTTTTCGGCTAGCCATTAATTGGGTGATAACTCCAAGGAACTCTTCTGGAACATCAATTGTTAAACGCTCCATCGGTTCGTGCAATTTTCCATCAATTGTTTTGGTAACAACTTGTGGCTTACCCACTGTTAATTCGAAACCTTCACGTCGCATGATTTCAACTAATACTGCAAGCTGTAATTCACCACGACCTTGAACTTCCCATGCATCTGGACGCTCTGTTGGAAGCAATCGCAAAGAAACATTTCCAATCAACTCTGCATCAAGTCTGTTTTTTACTAAACGAGCAGTTAATTTCTTACCACTTTGTCCAGCAAGTGGTGAAATATTGATTCCGATAGTCATCGAAATACTTGGCTCATCAACAGTAATTAATGGAAGTGCAATTGGATGTTCTGGATCAGTTAAAGATTCGCCGATTGTAATTGTTTCAAAACCAGCCACAGCAATAATGTCGCCAGGACCAGCTTTCTCAACAGGTACACGATCTAAACCGTTGTTCATTAGCAATTCAACAACTTTTGCGCGTTCAACACTTCCATCAACTTTAATCCAAGCAACTTGTTGTCCTTTATTGATCTCACCTTGGTGAATACGACAAATTGCTAAACGACCTAAGTATGGAGATGCATCAAGGTTTGTAACTTGTGCTTGAAGTGGAGCGCCTTCGTTATAACTTGGTGCTGGAATGGTTGCGTAAATTGTTTCGAACAAGGCATCCAAGTTTTCATCTTCTGGCATGCCGCCATTTTCTGGGCGTGCAGTTCCAGCGCGACCAGCTTTTGCACATGCATAAATAATTGGGAAATCAATCTGCTTTTCAGTTGCATCAAGATCTAAGAAGAGTTCGTAAGTTTCATCCACAACTTCGGCAATTCGCGCATCTGGACGATCTACTTTATTAATTACCAAAATAACTGGAAGATTTTTTGAAAGTGCTTTACGAAGTACGAAACGAGTTTGTGGAAGTGGACCTTCAGATGCATCTACAAGAAGTAGAACTCCGTTAACCATTTCAAGACCGCGTTCTACTTCGCCACCAAAATCTGCGTGGCCTGGAGTGTCAATTATGTTAATAGTGCGCTCACCGCGTTTGATAGCAGTGTTTTTCGCGAGAATTGTGATTCCCTTTTCGCGCTCTAGATCCATTGAGTCCATGACTCGGTCATCACCCTCGGTCTGCTCCTTGTATGAAGCAAAAGCGCCGGATTGCCAAAGCATCGCGTCAACGAGCGTGGTCTTTCCATGATCGACGTGGGCGATAATGGCGATATTACGTAAGTCGTCGCGTAACTTCACAGGTCTGCTCGTTTCTCTTCTCGGTTGATATACCTAGTTATGTCTAGATATATAAATT
>CAYZBP010000005.1:0-17856 GCA_964476715.1 uncultured Bifidobacterium sp.
ACACTTGTTAATCGCATTGATGCAAAAAAACAGATGAAATGCAGAGCAAGAAATATTCCAGCAATCACTGACCAAAGCCACGCATTGCGACTCATCCTGCGCCATTCACCACTTCTTAATGCGAAAGGAAGTGAGAAAAGTGCGCCACCTAAATTGCGCCAAAAAATCGCAACTGGAACTGCCATTTGCCCCAATGCAATCAATGGCCCCGAAGTTCCGATACCGAATATGCCAATGATTAATCGGCCAATATCAGCCGGTTTTATACCTTTAGCGCCGCTGGTGGCGATCTCTGGGGCAGACATGAGTCTGACCCTAGCGGGTACCCTTAGCCTTATGAGCGGCGCAATCAACCTATCGAATCGAATTAATCGAGTCTTTATCGCGCGCCTGTCCGGAACCTCAGTTTTTGACCCTGCAGGTGATCAAGTCGGAAAGGTGCGCGATGCAATCGCGACCCTACAAACCGGCTCTGCCCCTCGCATTCTTGGACTAATTGTTGAGGTGCCACCACGTCGGCGAATCTTTATTCCAATCACCCGCGTGACCTCAATTGAACCAGGAACTGTTGTTATCACCGGCTTACTAAATGTCCGTCGTTTCCAACAACGACCAGGTGAGTTACTTGTACTTGGTGAGTTTCTAGATCGAGCAATTAATCTAAGTGAAACTGGCGAGCGAGTTGTAATTGAAGATATTGCGATGGAACAAAATCGTCGTGGCGATTGGTTACTAAATAAAGTTTCAGTCTCACGTAAACATTCTGGTCTTCGCCGCCGCGGTCCAAGTATGACTTTGGATTGGAATGAAGTTTCAGATTTCACAATCTCTGAAACTGATCGTGGCGTTTCAAACTTACTTTCTACTCTTGCTTCCTTGCACGCCGCAGACCTTGCAAGTGCGCTGCAAAATCTTTCGATGCATCGCCGAATTGAAGTTGCCCGGGCCCTTGATGATGAGCGTCTTGCTGACGTACTTGAGGAAATGAATGAGGAAGAGCGCGTAGCACTTCTTGCAGAGCTTGAAGGAGAGCGCGCCGCTGATGTTTTAGGTGAGATGGACCCTGATGATGCTGCAGACCTTTTGCGCGAAGTTGGTAGTGAAAAGGCAGAGACCCTTTTGCAGTTAATGGAGCCTGAAGATGCTGAAGATGTTCGCCGTCTCATGACTTACGAAGATTACTCAGCTGGTGGAATGATGACGACAGAACCAATCGTTCTTGCTGCCGATAACACTGTTGCTGAAGCACTTGCGGCTCTACGTGAAAGTGAAATTACACCTGCTCTTGCATCGCAAATTTACGTTACGCGCGCTCCTTACGAGACACCAACTGGAAAGTTTCTCGGAATCGCGCATTTCCAACGTTTACTGCGCGAACCTCCAGCAACTTTATTAGGTGCGGTAATAGATACTGAGAACGAAGCACTTTCTGCTGACAAAAATCTTGCCGAAATTTCTTCATACTTTGCTACATACAACTTGGTTGCAGTTCCAATCATTGATTCAAATGATCGCTTACTTGGAGTTGTGACAGTTGATGACGTCCTCGACCACTTACTTCCTGAAAACTGGCGTAATGCAAATGAAAGCAGCTTGATGGGCAGAACGGAGACACTCTCATGAGCAACCGTCTTGACTTGCCGCGCTCAATGAAGCGCTCCTTCCGATTCGGATTTAACTCAGAAGCTTTTGGTGTGCTCTCTGAGCGATTCGCCCGCTTTCTAGGCACCGCAAATTTCTTGGTTTACATGAGTGGATTTGTGATTTCGTGGGTGCTTTGGAACTCACTTGCTCCAACCAATCTTCGTTTTGATGATTACCCATTTATTTTCTTAACATTGATTTTGTCTCTGCAAGCTTCATATGCAGCGCCACTAATCTTGCTCGCTCAAAATCGCCAAACTGACCGTGATCGGATTCAATTTGCTGAAGATCGTGCCCGTGATGAACGCAACTTGGCAGATACCGAGTACATCACTCGTGAGATTGCATCTTTGCGTACTGCACTAAACGATGTGGCAACTCGCGACTTCATCCGCGGTGAAATTCGTGACTTGTTGGGTGAGATTAAAGAGAGTCAAGAAAAAGAGTAAATCACTTAGTAAAAAGTGGAAGCGGCTTACCTGCAAGAGTTTTATTTCGCTTCAACAATGCATCAGCTAATTGATATATCGCATGTGCTGCTGGAGTTTCTGGTTCACCTAATGCGATTGGCTTTCCATTATCTCCACCGGCGCCCAGTCGTGAATCAAATGGAATTTGAGCAAGTAGCGGAACATCAAAACCGGTAAGAAGTGAAAGCCGGCGTGCGCTTTCTGCGCCTCCACCACTGCCAAATAGTTCAACAACTGGGCCACCTGGAATCAATGGGGCTGGGGACATATTTTCGACCACTCCAGCAATGTGTTGTTTTAATTGATGTGCGATCCTTCCAGCACGTTCGGCAACTTCCGCGGCAGCAACCTGTGGAGTAGTAATCACAATAATTTCAGAGGACGGGATCAGTTGTCCCAGCGAAATCGCCACGTCACCAGTTCCAGGCGGAAGATCCAGAAGTAAGAAATCTAAATCTCCCCAATACGCATCTGCTAATAATTGTTCGAGAACTTTATGCAACATCGGGCCGCGATATGCAACCGCATCGTCTCGTTCTGGTTTAAACATTTCCATTGATGCAACGCGAATTCCATAATTCTCAGGTGGAATAAAAGTGGTGCTATCAATGGCAGTTGGCCTGGCACCAAGTAGGCCAAGCAATCTTGGAATGGAGTGTCCGTAAACATCCGCATCTAAAATTCCAACTGTTTGCCCTCTTTGAGCTAATGCCACCGCAAGATTGGCAGTTAAAGAAGATTTTCCAACTCCACCTTTTCCAGATGCAATTCCAAAAACTCGCGTTAAGGATGAAGGTTGCGCAAAGGTGATAACTCGCTCTGGCGCACCACCGCGAATAATCTTTTTTACATTCTCTCTTTGTTCTTCATTCATTACATCGTACTTAACGCCAACTTCGAGAACCCCTGGAACATCTGCAAGCGCTTTTTGAATTTCAGTAAAAATTCGATCTTTCATTGGACAACCTGAAATCGTTAAGTAGATTTCAATTTGAGCGATGCCATCTTTGAATGCAACGCTCTTGACCATTCCCAATTCAGGAAGTGGCTTATGAAGTTCTGGGTCAATCACCTTGTTTAGAGCAAGATTAATTAGATCAATTACCGACTCTGACATGGATTACGGTGCTTCTGGATCTAATTTTGCATTATTTAAAGGTCTATCACTTTCATTTACGTCCTCTAAAACTGAATCCATTTGCTTTCGAATAAAAGTCTTTGGATTTAAATCTGCTATATCGATATTTTCAAATCCCGGACCGAGATTGTCGCGCAACTCAGCAGTTGCATTAGAAGTAAATCCTTTTACTTTGTGGAGAAATTTCGCAGCATCAGAAGCGAAAGTTGGTAAACGTTTTGGCCCAAGCAGAAGCAGCGCCACCACACCAAGTCCCAATATTTCACCAGCACCAATATCCAACATGGTGCCATCCTAAGCCTTAATCAGATGAAGCTGCCAAAACGACCTTGACCGTCCGTTTGCTGCCATTTGCTAATAACAACAATTTCACTGAATCACCAGGTTGTTTAGCTCGAACTGCCACTATCAATTCATCAGCATTTTCAACGGCTTTCCCATCAATTTCGATGATCGTATCTCCGATAACAATTCCGGCTTTGGCAGCTGGGCTTCCAACCAAGACTTCTGCAACACGTGCGCCGCCATCTGCATACCTAGTATCAAGAGATACTCCCATAATTGGATGTGAGGATTTTCCAGTTTTGATCAATTGCTCAGCTGTGCGACGAGCTTGATTTATTGGAATTGCGAATCCAAGTCCGATTGATCCAGTCTGAGAAGAAGATGAATCTAGAGTTGCAATTGCTGAATTTACGCCAATCACTGCACCAGATTTATCAACCAAGGGACCGCCCGAGTTTCCGGGATTAATTGCAGCATCTGTTTGTAATGCATTTATAAAAGAGCTTTCAGAATTTCCACTTCCTGCTGTTACTGCGCGGTCTTTCGCGCTGATAATTCCGGATGTCACAGTTCCGGCCAATCCAAGTGGTGAGCCGATAGCAATGACACTGTCTCCAACTTGGACTTTATCGCTATCTCCAAATTGCAATGCAGTTAGACCTTTGAGATCAACTTTGATAACTGCTAAATCGTATGCAGAATCTCTTCCAACTATTTTTCCATTAACTGTTTTGCCATCATTAAATGAAACTCTAAGTGAACCACCATTGGCTACACCTTCCACCACATGGTTGTTTGTCAAAACATATCCATCAGATCGAATCACAAAACCCGTTCCCGCTCCACCCAGCGATCCTTTGCGTATAGAAATGGAAACAACTGAAGGTAAAACTTTTGCCGCCAATGCCGAAATTGAATCAGGAGCTCTTTCAATTGAGTTATTTACTGAAACTAATTTTGCGCCCGCATCTAAAAGAGAGTCACCGCCAACATTTCCAATCACTCCACCTACACCACCGGCGAGAACTGCCATGGTCACCGCAACATTGAAAGGAATGTATCCCTTGCGTTTTCTTGAATGTCTTGATGGTGGTAAAAAATTATTTGCATATTGAGGAGGCACTGAATTGCTTGCGCTAGAAGCTCCTTGTTGTGGCGCAGCAAATGAACGAGGTACTTCCGGTGTATCTGAGCCCGAATTTAAATTGCTAGGCGTTGACCACCAACCTGGTTCACTCATTTGAATCTCCTCACCATTCTGCTAATAGTTAAACCTACGGACACAAACTAAGAATGCTCCATAAAAACTAAAGAATCATGAGAGTTTACTGGGTGCTTTCAGGGCAATCAGCAAGCCATCTCCAACGGGGAGCAAAAGGGTAAGCCAACGTGCGCGGTCACTGCGAATTCCACGAATGGCCTCGCGAAGTGAGACCGTGACTTCATCTCGCTGTGAAAGGTCAGCAACCTTTCCATCGCGCATTGCATGGTCGATAACTAGGGCGCCGCCTGGGCGCAAAATCCGGTAAGCATCTTCAACCAAATGTTCACTGCCAATCTCCCGCAGAACAACCATGTCATAGCCTTCATCAGTAAGTCTGCGCAAAATTTCAGAACCTTCTCCATTAATGAGACGAACTCTGTTTGGAGCAACATCTTCATCCTCTAATGCTGCACGTGCCATTTGCAAATGTTCGGCTTCTGCGTCGATCGAAGTTATTACTGAATTTTCATCACATCCGCGCAATAACCACAAAGTACCAACAGCGCTTCCACATCCAACTTCAACGATTGCTTTAGATTGCAATGCTGCGGCTAGAAATTTCAATGTCGCTCCAGTACCAGTTGAAGCTTCATTACTTCCTAACTCGACTCCACGTGCTCGAGCTTCTTTAATAATTTCATCTTCAGTTATAAAACTTTCGGCAAAGGTATGCATTTGTTCAATTTTCATAAGGAGCTGATCCACTCCACAAGTAATCTAACTCCAAAACCAGTTCCGCCTTTAACATTTTCGCCGGCATCTACTTCAGAGCGGGCAGTTCCAGCAATATCAAGATGTACCCAACGGCTATCGCCTGCAAAATGCTCTAAGAAAAGTGCTGCGGTAATTGAGCCGCCAGATACATGTGGTTTGTCACCCAAATGATTGAAATCTGCAATGGGTGAAGCAAGAGATGGGATGTAGTCATCAACAAGTGGCATGTGCCAGACGCGATCTCCAGATATCTCGCCGATCTCTTGTAGCTGTTTTGCTAACTTTTGATCACGGGTATACATCGCGCCATGTTGGCGACCAAGGCCGAGTGTCGCTGATCCAGTAAGGGTTGCGATATCTAACAAATAGTCAGGTTTTAATTTTGAATTTGCATAAGCAAGTCCATCGGCTAAGACCAATCGTCCCTCAGCATCTGTATTTCTAACTTCAACAGTTGTTCCACCGTAATGAGTAATCACATCGGAGGGGCGCTGAGATGTTGCCGATAATAAGTTTTCGGCACACATTAATAAGCCAGTTACGCGAACATTCAAACCAAGCGCAGCAATTGCTTTCATTGTTCCGATAATCGCCGCTGCTCCAGCCATGTCACTTTTCATCGCAACCATGGTGTCGTAAGGGCGCTTTAATGAAACTCCCCCAGTATCAAACATGATTCCTTTACCAACTAAAACTACATGTGGCGCTTTGCGCTTATTTTTATTGTAGAAAAGTTCAATCATCACCGGTGGGCGCTTTGGGGATGAATTTCCAACCGCACGTAATCCGCCAAATTTTGAAAGATCTGCGCCAGTGTGCACTTTGATTTCAATTTCACTGCGCGAAAGAGCGCTCTTTGCTTGCTTGGCCATCCATTGCGGACTCTTCATATTTGCAGGAGTATGAATAAGGTCTCTGGTTAACCAAACGGAGTTCAAAATAGTTTTTGCTTCTCTTAGATCTTTGGCGCTCATGCCAAATACACCGATCGTCGGGGCCTTTACTTTTGCTGCGGCCCCAGTTTTTAGATGCCATGCGTAATTTGCAAGACCAGCGCTGATTAATTGCCGTTTTTGACCATGGGATCCCGATGCGCAGGCGCTGAGCAATATCTTTTCGCTTCCCCGGACTTTGCGGCCCAATGCGGCACCTGCTTTTGCAAAATCTGCTGGCGTTGCTTTGCCAATTCCAACAAAATAGATTTTTTCTAACTTTGGATATTTCTTACTACTGACAGAAAGTTCGGTAATTTCTCCAACCTTGCCACCGTGCTCACTTTTCTTAACTTCATCTACGATTGAAATTTCAAAATCTTTTGAAATTTGCTTAAAAAGATTTGCTTGGCCGGTTAGCTGCTCAGTTGGCAAGGCCAGAACTTGGGCTTGACTAATATCTAAATTCATCAGAGTGGGCGCTAACATGCTCCAACGCTAGCGAGAATCTGCCACGTGAGCCGGCATTTGGATTTATCGGGATTGCTAAATCAAAAAAAGAATTTAAAGAAAATTACTTCTTAACTAGAGCAACGGCTCCAGCAAGTACTTCTGCCAAACGAGTAGCTTCATCGGCGTTTAACTCCACAACTAATCTTCCGCCACCTTCAAGAGGTAGGCGCATGACGAGGGAGCGGTTTTCTTTAGTGCACTCCATTGGGCCATCGCCCGTACGCGGCTTCATCGCTGCCATCTTCGACCTCCCGCTGCCTGATAAGTACCGGATTTACCCAGTGGACAATTATCTCGCAAACAAGGCGGTAGTGGGAAATTAGCGCTGGGAATCTAACCCTGATAGGACAAGTGTGCTGGTCAGACGGGTGCGACCCGAGGTGAGGACCGCGGCCACAGCACTTTCAGGGACTTGAAGCAGGCCAGCGATCTCATTGAGAGTTTTGCTGCGCAAATAGAACAGGGTGAGAACAACCCGCTCCTCCTCGGGGAGTGCGGCAATCACCTGGACCAGAGTGCTCATAGGTTAAAAGGTACCGCCTATAGGGATTAGAAGGAGGCTGCGAACCGTCGGAGTGAGAGTTTCACACCAAATAATAAAGATGGCGCCACGAAGGGCAGGTACCAGCCATCAAGATCTTCGCTCCAATAAAACCTAGTCAAATTGGGCGAGATTTCTTGCAACTGGAAAGTTCCGCTGCCTCGTAACCAGCGGCCGGTATGAATCACATCGCAACGCGTTGGCGGTTGCCACAAATTGACTTCCATCGTGTCCAAGATTCCAAACAAATTTCGCTTTGGAAAAACTCCGGTGAAAGCAGCGATCTTGGTTCCTAATCCTTCAGTTTTTTTCTCCACAACTACATCGGTTGCCAACATCCAACTACCTTGGCTCTCCCAATCAACCATCTTGTTCCAGACTTGATCAATAGGTGCAGCAATTTCTACAGTTAATTTAAGCAACATTTCTTAAATTCCTAACCTCTCTAAAAGCCAATGGAATTACTACAGCTATAACAGTCATGATGGCCAGCAAGCGAGAGGTTTGCGCTACTCCGATTGCTTCAATTATTGGCCCAATAACTACTAGACCAATTGGCGCCAGTGCATATGATCCAAGTGCATCGTAGGAAATTACTCGTGAATACGATTCACTTGGAATATGTTGTTGCATTGATGTACTCCATGCAACATAAAAAATTTCAATTGAAATTCCAGTTGCAAAGGCGAGTAATAGTGTTGCAACTAGTTGGTTTGGGACTCCGATAATGAAGATCCAAAAACCAACAAATACTTCCGGCAAAATTCCAACCAACAGTGGTCGACTCATGTGGATCTTTAGCGCTAGAACTCCCCCAACGATCATTCCTAAAGTAATTGCGGCTATCACCCAAGACCATTCTTTTGGTCCGCCATTGTGTTCTTTGGTTGCGATTGGCCCAAGCACTCCAAGAGTCGCCTCATAAGTGAGATTTATAAAACTAAAAGCGATTACAACTACCACAACCCATTTCCGGGAAATAAATTCATGCCAGCCTTCGCGCAGTTCGCGCCACATAGCAGGAGGTTTGTCGTTACCTTCAGCAGTAATTGGATTTAAGTTAATAGTCCAAACCAGGATTCCTGCAATTAAAAAAGAAATTCCATCAATCAAAATCGCCCAACCAGCACCAAAAGTTGCCACCAGAATTCCTGCTACTAAGGAGCCAGCCACATATCCAAAATTTGATAAGAGGCCGTTAACTGCATTTCCTTTTTGTAACTGCTCTTTTGGAAGAATCTCTGGGAGCATTCCCGAAAATGCTGGCCACCAAAACGCATTTAACACCCCAAAGAAAAACCCGGTAAAACATAAAAGGGCAATTGTGGTAAATCCAAAAATAAAAGAAGCTGCGCTTAGAAAAACAAATAAGCAACCTATGATGTCTGAGCCGCCAACAATTTGATTTCTTTTGAAGCGATCTCCGGCTACGCCCCCGAAAACCATAAATGCGATTGTCGGTGCTAATTGCACACCAAGCACCAGGCTGACATCAGATGCACTGCCACCAGGTAAAGCAAGAATTCCAAAAGAAAGGGCAATTGGCATAAAACCATTGCCAAAATTCGAAATCAATCGAGCAGATATCAGTTTGGTAAATCCTGGGTAATTTCGTAAAACCCTTAAATCCTCTAACATCAATTAGATTTTCTTTATGCAGGCATCGAGTGCGTCATCAATGTTCTTTGTCCACGCTAAAGCCTCGAGTTGATGCGGTTTCACAAATTTTTCGCGTTCAAGATGATTTAAGAATTCTCTAAGGGGTGCATAAAATTCTGTTGGGTCGAGAATAACCAGTGGTTTCTTGCTAAATCCTAGAGTGCCTCCAACCCAAATCTCGAAAAACTCTTCCATCGTTCCAGCACCGCCAGGCAGAGTAATGAATGCATCAGAAAAATCATCCATCAAAGCTTTTCGCACTCGCATGTCATCAACAACATGCAACTCATCGGCATGATGATCTGCAAATTCAATGTCAGCTAATCTTTTAGGAATTACGCCTACTGTTCGGCCGCCTGCTTCTCTGCATGTGCGTGAAACAGCGCCCATCATCGAAACCTGGCCGCCACCCCAAACTAAACTCCACCCTCTTTTTGCAATGGCCTGTCCCAATGCATGCGCCAACTCGACGTACTTTTCATCAATAGCTTCCGAGGCGGAACAGTAGACACAGATTCGCATGCGCTCAGGATAGAGGGGAAGCGGTAGCGTTTGCCCCATGAATAAGACGGCTTCGGGAATTGGTCTTGCCACTATTGCAACCTCAGGCACCACATTAGATGTTTGGTACCCAGCGCCAAACCTTGGTTCATTAGCTGAAGCGCAAAAAGATGGAAGTATTAAGTCGAATTTAGAGAAACTGGCACTTCCGGATCCGGTTCGCGGGGTTACTAGAAAAATTGTTGAAATCGAAATTGATCTGAGTACACCTCCTAAATCAACTGAAGATGTATATCTGCGTTTGCACTTGCTTTCGCATCGATTGGTTACTCCACATGGCTTGGCACTAGATGGATTATTCCCATTGCTTGCTAATGTCGTTTGGACCTCTCAAGGACCTTGTGAAAATAATGATTTTGAAATGACTCGGATGCGAATGCTCGCCCGTGGTCCAGTAATTGTTTATGGCGTAGATAAATTCCCGCGCATGGTTGATTACGTGATGCCGACCGGAGTTCGAATCGCTGATGCTGACCGTGTCCGACTTGGAGCGCATCTTGCAAGTGGCACAACCGTGATGCATGAAGGTTTCATTAACTTCAACGCGGGAACACTTGGAACATCAATGGTTGAAGGTCGTATTTCTGCTGGAGTTGTTGTTGACGATGGCTCTGACGTAGGCGGTGGAGCATCAATCATGGGAACACTCAGTGGCGGTGGCAAGGAAGTTATTTCAATCGGCAAAGGATGCCTGCTTGGTGCAAATTCTGGATTAGGAATTTCTCTCGGTGATAACTGCGTGATTGAATCTGGTACTTACATCACAGCGGCTTCTAAAGTTTTGCTTCCAGATGGCCAGATCGTAAAGGCGCGCGAACTATCTGGTGCGCACGGTTTGTTATTCCGTCGCAACTCACAAAGTGGTGGACTCGAAGTAATTCCTCGAACTGGTACTTGGGGTGGCTTAAACTCTGTGCTTCACGCGAATTAATTAATCCCGACGTAAAGATCTGATGGAATATCAGAACCGATAATTGTTACTGAAGCAATAGTGGGATACAAAGCTAAAGTCTCGCGCACAATCTCTACGCTTTGCTCTTCAGAGATTTCAGGGCCTAACACCACAATTGGTGAACGCCAAACCCCACTTAAAATTGCCGCAGCAAGCGATCGGGTAACTATCACTCGGCTAGGGGCTGGATTATCAGTTACCTGGTATGGATAAATTCCAGAATTTTTCCGCTTAGCCAAAAATTGCAAAACTGATTTGCTTTCTTTCTCAAATGATTTCCAAATAATTGGCGCATTTGCCGACATGAGTGTATTTGATTGCGTTGCAAGCCATTCACTCTCTTCGTTATAAATAATTAGCGGATTTCCAGTCATTTTTTGACCAAGAGTAAGCGCCACACTTTGGAAGTCAGTGCCAGATATAAAAGTTGGAATTAATCCAGCTTTTTTTACAGATGTTTTTGATGGAAGTGACTTTAGGTTTCCAATTAAAGTTACTTTTTGAATTTTTCGACGATTTAGTTCAGTAATTGTTGCATCACTTATCTTTCTTCCAGAGGTAACAAAAAGTGGAGTTTTTTGAGAATTAGCAAACGCCATAGCTGAGATTGTTACTTCCGGTTCTTCATCAATATTTACAAGAATCGCATTTTTTGAAGCGGTCCAAAAATTCTTGGCAACAGCAATCGCAATTTCATCTGTAAAATCTGTATTGATCACTTTGGCATTCAATTGAATCCAAGCGGACGGCAATTTCAATAAAGACCTAAATTTCTCGCCGGTTAATTGCGAACTTTTTCCATTTGTACTGAAAGCAGAAACTCTTTTTACTGCACCTCCTCCAGTACGTGCAGTAACTTCATATCTGGCGACATCAGGTAAATTAAAAGCTTTAGCCATGTTCGCCTGAGAAATTGAACGCGCCCAACTGCTGTACGAAGGATTAATAGTTGAATCTAAACTCCATGGATCTGGTACCGATAAAAGGTATGGAACGGGGGTTCCCCAGACATCTTGCACATTTTCCGTTACGCCGCCAGTGGACGATGCGTAGTAGGCAAAAATTGGTTTTCCTTTATACAAAATAGCTAAACCTGTATTTGTATCAGGCTGAGTTATAGAAACTGCATCAACCCATTTTTTACCATAAACCGCTTCTACCTCTTTAGACCAACCAACAAAATTTTGATCTTGGGTTGAGGAATATAAATTGCAATCACAAATCTTGCGGATGCTATCTTTTTTAGCTAACGCAAATGTTCTTGCGGCGATTACTTGTGCTTGAAGAGCTGCACTTGGCCAAGATGAGGGAACTTCTCCGATTCCGCGCAAGTACTCGTCATGTAGCCGCAGCGTATTTGTCACAATAATTGCGGCAGAAGTTAAACCTCCTGAAATCAATTTAACTTGGATTTGCCCATAGCGATAACGTTTGGTGGTTGTTCCCACCTTCATCTTAAGCAAGGAATTCTCGCCAGGGAAAGCGGTTGTGCCACTCCAACGAATCGTCCAAATTCCACCTTGGGGCAATGCGGTATTGGCCCCTGTTGCTGGATCACTTATGGATGAGATCAAGGCTTGTCCCAAGATCGAGAAAGTTAACGACCCTCCTATTGGCAAAGTTGTCGGTGCAGTCGCAGTTTCAACTACGCCTGGTGGAAGATCTCCAGGAAATATCTGGAGAACGCTAGAAATACTAGGAACAGATGAAAGCGATTCATTTGAAAAAGTTACTGATTGAATTTTGTCAGCAATATTTATCCGCAAAAAAGCCGAGTCATCTACAGGCGCAACTTCTACTCCAGAGTAGTAGTGAGTCAAGATTTCAGTGGCAGTTTTGCCTTCTCTTGCCATTCCAAAAGCGCCTACTTGGCTCATTCCAA
The DNA here is from genome assembly GCA_964476715.1 of uncultured Bifidobacterium sp. Lineage (GTDB taxonomy): Bacteria > Actinomycetota > Actinomycetes > Nanopelagicales > Nanopelagicaceae > UBA3012. The sequence goes on from CAYZBP010000005.1 coordinate 12,556, forward strand.
CGCCATGTCCATACCCAGAACCCCGGAAGTCAAATTTCTCAGGAACTTCAGCAGCATAAGCAGATACTGGCGAAAGATTTTGAAAAATTAAGACAATGGCTAGCGAAATTGAAAAGCGACTACTAAAGATCTTCATCAGCCGACGATGATTTTGCAACTTGAAGTGATTCCTTATATGCCGCAACTACCTCATCTGGATTACCGCGCATAACAATTTTGCCTTTATCTAGCCATATGACGTCATTGCAAATTTCTTTAATCGTTGCAAGAGCGTGGCTTACTAAAATTATTGCTCTATTTTCACCGCGTAATGTTTTTATTTTCTCTAACGACTTCTTTTTGAATTTTGCATCGCCGGTACTTAGCGCCTCATCCACGATTAAAACATCAGGTTCAACAACTACTGCCACGGCGAATGCTAAACGTGAGTACATGCCTGCAGAGTAAGTTTTCATGGGCGAATCGATCGCTTCACCAATATCTGCAAAATCAGCGATCGCCGAAAATTGATCTTCTATCTCAGATCTAGTTAATCCAGCAGCCAATCCACCAAGAATCACATTTTCACGTCCAGTTAATCGTGAGTTAAATCCGACTCCCAAAGAAAGTAGCGTGCTTACCTGACCATAAACTTCAACTCTTCCAGCTGTTGGCGGAACGATTCCAGCTACAACTCGCATCAAAGATGATTTTCCAGCGCCGTTCGCTCCAATAACTCCTAAGACAGATCCATATGGGATCTCTAGGTTTAAATCAGTAAGAGCATTAACAGTGCGTATTTTTCTACCAGTTCGAGTTAGAGCTTGTCGGAAAGTCGGCTTTTTCTGCACAGTAGTTTTATAAATCAAATTTAAATTTCGAACAGAAATTGCTACCTGTCCTTCTTTGTGGGCTTCAGATTCGAAGAGCAAATTCGCGCTCCCTTCTCATAAACATAAAAACTGCAATTAGTAAAAGCACAATCGCCCAAGTAAACATCGTCACGAAATTTGCAACTGTAGGTGCTGCTCCCTTAATAAGTATGTCTGTCCACGAACCAATAAATGTGTACAGCGGATTCAGGTATGAAATTGGTTTCAATGCTGGTTGTAATTGTTCCGCCGTATAAAGCACTGGTGATAAATACAGCCAAGCACGAGTGAAGTAAGGCAAAAAATTTCTAGTATCGCGGAAATAGACATTTAGTATTGAGGTGAGAATCGCGATACCAAGTGCAAAAATAATTGAAGCGAGTAACACTGGAACAAGATAAAAAAGTTCAGGACCAAGTGGGAGTCCAAGTATTAAATGGATAAAACCTAAAATGAAAAAAGTTGGTAAAAACTTAAAAAACGATATGACAGTTGCGGAAATTGGAAGAATCAATCTTGGGAAAGCAGAGTTCAGTACTAATTTGCCACCGCTGGTGATTGATTTTGAACCAGCCATCATTGAGTTTGTAATAAAATAAAACAAAAAAAGCCCTGCGGTCAAATGTGCAAATCTTTCCGAACCAGTATCACCACCAATAACTGTGATTAATAAGTAATAAACAAATGCAAGAATCAGTGGATTAAGTACTAACCAAAGTTGCCCAAAAAATGATCCAAAATTCTGCGCTCGCAATTCAGATCGTGAATATGCACTTATGAATTCGCGGCGGCGCCAAACATCAGAAAAGTAGGGTACGACAGGAGGTAGTCCCCCTTTAAATGGCTCATATATCTGCACTTTTCCCATTTGATTATCGTACCGGCTAGCCTCGACGTAAACCTCTTTTTGAAGAGGTAAGGAAGCCCAAGCCCCATGACATGTGCATCGTAATAAGGGCTATAGGGAGCATGATCTTTGTAGCAAAACTCTTTCCCACTAAAAGTCCACCAATAACCACTCCTAATAAATATCCAAATGGTGCAATTAAAAAGATTGGTGAGAGAAATATTCCAAAAAGCAGACCGATCGTAGTAATTGCCAAAGTTACTGGTGGTGCTAAGTACCTCAAATTAATTGTGCCGGGGTGAGTGCGCATTACTTCACGGCGCCATCTGCCATATTCAAAATACTGTTTTGCTAATGCACGCACGTTAGATCTGGGGCGATAGGTAACATGTAATTTTGGTTCAAAATAAACTACACCACCGTTTTTGCGCAACCTAAAATTTAATTCCCAATCTTGCGCACGAATAAAAGCTGGATCAAAACCACCAATTGCATTAATTGCAGATTTTAGAAAGACACCTAGGTATACGGTATCGGTTGGCCCGGCTTCACCACCCGTGTGAAAACGTGATCCTCCGACTCCAATAGGTGAACGCATTGCTAATGCAACACTTTTTTCAAACAAAGTTTCACCTTGTGCTGCCATGACACCGCCGACATTTACTGCACCAGTTTCGAGTAATGTCTTTACCGCGATATCAATGTAATTTTTTGGCAAAAGAGAATGACCATCTACTCGAACAATAATTGGATGAATTGCTGCAGTAATTGCAGCATTTAAAGCTGATGCGGTTTTGCCACTTGGGTTTTGTATCAATTTGATACGAGAATCTTCTTTAGCTAACTGGGCTGCGATTTCATTTGTTCGATCTTTTGACGGTCCCAGTGCCAAAATAATTTCAAAATCCCCCGTGAAATCTTGTGAGGTAATGGCAGCCAGAGTCGCCGCTAAGTATTTCTCCTCATTTAAGACTGGGAGTATTACTGAGACGGAGTTCTCATGAGCATCGGGCGTGGTCATATAGGTAAGAAGGTACCCTCCGTTTAGGCTGTGCGGTGTGAAAGCCACCGAAACTTTGCTCGCAGGTCGCACTCCTGGGCAACGGCGAATGGCCTTGATGTCATCAGTAATCGTGCTGATTTCTGCAGTTTCGTGGGGTTCCTTCTCTTTGGCTTCTGCAAGTATCAAACGTGTAGATGTTTTTGAAGGCCGGAAAGAACGACCAGATCGCCTTGCAGGTTCGGCCATCAATTATTTGATTGTTGGTTCCGATACCCGAGTCGGGTTAACCAAAGCCGAAATTAAAGAGTTGAGAGTTGGTTCAACTGCAGTTGCTGCTGGCAAGCGGGCGGACACCATGATTTTGGTGCACATAAGTAAAGATAGAGACCGGGCAACAATAGTTTCTATCCCTAGAGATACATTTGCAAAAGTTCCGGAGTGGACTGACAGTACCGGGAAAGTTCATCCTCCAAGTTTCTCCAAGATAAATGAGACTTTTGGAAAAGGCGATGCAAAACTACTAGTGCAGACTTTAGAAGGAATGACAAACTTACGAATTGACCATTATGTCGAAGTAAGTTTTCTTGGATTTAAAAATATGGTTGACGCACTTGGGGGTGTCACCATTTGTACCAAAAAAGATATCAACGATCCAAAGAGCTATCTGAAACTTAAAGCCGGTGTTCATAAATTAAATGGACTCGATTCTCTGAAATATGTAAGAACTCGAGCCTTCGATGGAATGGGCGATCTTGGACGGATGCAAAGACAGCAGCAATTTGTCAGTGCAATGATCAGAACCGCTTCAAGCAAAAGCACTCTACTTAATCCAGTCAAGGTAGCTAAATTTGTAAATGCTGGACTTGCATCCGTTGTAACTGATCCCGATCTGACGCAAGATGATTTGATAGTTCTTGCTGAACAGTTGCGTGGTATCTCCACCAAAAAAGTACGGACTTTGACAGTTCCGCTGTCAAACACTTTCTATAACAGCCGTGGGGTCCGTGGTTCTGTTCTCTGGGACAAAAAACTAGCCCCTGCACTTTGGGAAACATTAATAAAAGATGAAGATGTGGTTACAGAAGTAGTAACAACTCCATCTAAAAAAGCATCACCGTCTAAGTCACCTGCTTCTTCTGGTGACACAAGCACAAAACCAAGCACTGAAATAATTGATCCCTTTAAAACCCGTACAGCTGAAGCAGATACTTGCGGCTCACTCCGCTAGTTCTGGCTTCATCATGCGGTAATCTTCACGGGTGCCACAAACTTTGAAAATATCGGTAATCGGAACTGGCTACTTGGGCGCAACTCACGCCGCCTGTATGTCAAAACTTGGATATACCGTTGTTGGAATTGATTCTGACAGTGCAAAAATTTCGGCACTCCAAAATGGAGAACTTCCATTCTATGAGCCTGGTCTAGCAGAGTTGTTAGTTGAACAATTAGCCACTGGACGCTTAACTTTCACAACTTCTTTTGAATCAGCAAAAGATGCAGATGTCCATTTCTTATGCGTTGGTACTCCGCAAAAAGCTGGAAGCAATGCAGCAGATATGACGTATGTAAATGGTGCATTTGATCAGCTAATCCCACATTTAAAAGCTGGATCACTCGTCACTGGAAAATCCACTGTTCCTGTGGGAACAGCAGATCTACTGGCGGCTAAATTAGATGCACAAGCACCACATTCAGATTTGGCATGGAATCCAGAATTCCTGCGTGAAGGATTTGCTATTGAAGATACTCTCGAGCCAAATCGTTTAGTAGTTGGCGTTCGTAATTCTGAATCTGAAAGAAAGCTAGCTGACTTGTATGCACCTTTAACTGCCGCCGGTGTGCCTTGGATATCCTCCGATTTGCGCACTGCAGAACTTGTCAAAGTCGCTGCCAACTCATTTTTAGCCACAAAGATTTCCTTTATTAATGCGATGGCGGAAATTTGCGAAGCAGCTGGTGGCGATGTAACTGTTCTGGCTAAAGCAATTGGATATGACCCACGAATTGGAAGCCGTTTTCTTCAAGCTGGAATTGGATTTGGTGGTGGCTGTCTTCCTAAAGATATTCGAGCTTTTATGGCGCGTGCCGAAGAAATTGGCGCAAACCAAGCGGTTGAATTCCTACGCGAGATAGATGCAATAAATCTGCGCGCGCGTACTCGTATGGTCGATGTTGTTAGCTCTGAACTGAGTCAAGGATTAGCAGGTGCGCGCATTGCAGTCTTAGGTGCCGCATTTAAACCAGATAGTGATGATGTGCGTGACTCCCCTGCTTTAGATATCGCCGCATCACTTCTTGCAAAAGGTGCCCGAGTTGTAGTTAATGATCCGAAAGCTATTGAAAACGCACGTTTACGTTTTCCTAACTTGGAATTCTCAAATGACATTAAGAGCACTCTTGTGGATGCGGATATAACTTTGCACTTAACTGAATGGAAGATTTATCGCGAACTTGATCCAGTTGAAATCAAGAGCTGGGTGAAAAGTGCAAAGATGATCGATGGTAGAAATGCTTTGGACAGCGATAAATACTTATCGGCTGGATGGCGCTTCCGGGCTTTGGGACGCAATCTTTAAAGCTTTTGCTTTTATTTTTACACT
>CAYZBP010000006.1:0-16117 GCA_964476715.1 uncultured Bifidobacterium sp.
ACCCAAGCTGGATCTGAAGTTTCAACTCTTCTTGGTCGTATGCCATCTGCTGTTGGTTACCAGCCAACACTTGCTGATGAAATGGGCCAGCTACAAGAGCGCATCACTTCAACTCGCGGTCACTCGATTACATCGATGCAGGCAATTTATGTTCCTGCCGATGACATCACCGACCCAGCCCCACACACAACCTTCGCGCACTTAGATGCAACCACAGTTCTATCTCGTCCGATTTCAGAACTTGGTATCTATCCTGCGGTAGATCCACTTGATTCAACTTCACGTATTTTGGATCCTCGTTACATCGGAGAGAAGCACTTCCGTGTAGCTAACCGCACCAAGCAAATCTTGCAGCGTTACAAAGATTTGCAGGACATCATTGCAATTCTTGGTATCGATGAGTTATCTGAAGAAGATCGCATCCTCGTAGGACGCGCTCGCCGTATTCAGCGCTTCTTGTCACAAAATACCTTCGTTGCAAAAGTCTTCACCGGTCTTGATGGTTCATTTGTGCCTCTTGCTGACACCATTGAAGCATTTGAAGCACTTGCTGATGGAAAGTACGACCACGTTCCAGAGCAGGCCTTCTTTATGTGCGGTGGACTTGATGATGTAGAGCGCAAAGCTGCTGAATTGGCGAAAAACTAGTGCCACTCAAAGTTGAAATCGTCTCACCAGAGAAGCGCATCTTCTCTGGTGAAGCGAGCATGGTTTCTGCAAGAACTCTCGAGGGGGATCTCGGAATCTTGCCTGGACATGCCTCACTTCTTGGTGTGTTAGTTAATGGCGAAGTAAGCATTAAAGCTCTTGACGGAAGTGCTACCACTTTCAATGTTCATGGTGGATTTTTGTCAGTGAATAAAGATCGAGTTTCAATCTTGGGAGAAAGCGCCCAGCAGTAGCACAATTGCTCTTGAGGTCAAGGAGCCGCATGAAGCACAGCCGAATGAAGCAGAAAAGCATTTTAGGAATCGCTATAGTAATTTTGGCTGCATTTACTTCAATCACTTCTTTGCAAAATTCTTATGGTGCAGAAAATTCTTTATCTGTAGAAGATGTAAATAGTAAAGATTTAATGCAGGGAAATGATTTCTATCGGATTGAGACTTTTCAGAGTAAGTCACCTCCAGATTCAGTACTAGGTTGGTTTCAAAGGAATTTACCTACTATCTCTGATGGTCGTAACAATCCTGGAAGAAAAGACCCCAGCAAATTAGGGGTTTCTTTTAGTTCTGAATTACCAATGGCGCTGCTCTCCTCTATTCGAGTATTTAAATCTCAGGTAGGAGAGTCAGATTCTGGAGTTTCATATCTTTGCTCCAGCATTGCTGATCCTAAATGTGCTGCAGCAACAACTTTTGGGAATTCTCTTCGCGTTGATTCGGTTTTAGGAAATTGCGCAAAGGATCCAGTGAGTGGATGTGTTGAAAGTTTCTCACTAATTCTTGATGACAAAAGTGAAGTAGTCGCTAAACCTATTCAAGAAATACCATTAGGTACTAAAACTTTTCCTGGGGAAGCAACAACAACTAAAATAAATTATCCTGCTGGATTATCAGCCTGGATCTGGGAAGTAGATGTACCAGGGGCGGCTACAAAGAGATATTTACTCAGAGGAACTGTTACTACATATGCAAAAAAGAGTTCCAACTCCTGGGATTTTCAAAAGCCAACTTTTAATTTTGAATTGATACCGATTTCAGCAGAGGTAGCGCCAGTAATAGCCCCAAGACTAGAGAATTTTAAATATAAAAATACCCAAGATCCGGTAGTGCGCCAAGTAAGTATTCAACCTAGCTGCTTAGCTCACGACACAAATACTTGTTACCATCGAGTGGATTTTCCCAAAGGCGCTCGGGCAAATGTTAAGTTGAAGTTACCAAATACAGTCACAGGTTGGTTAAATGGGCGTTTAGTTAAACCAAATGTGAGCACTCAACCGATTGATAATTTATATGATCGAGTAACAGTTGAGGCTGGACCTTCTGAAAATATCATTGCCGGAGGTTGGGTGGATTGGGCAAAAATTCCAGAAGCGCTCTTCTTCAATGATGACGGTACTCCAAACACTATGGGAGTTGGAAGGTTAGACGGCGCGGCCGGAATGTATTCTGGAAGTGTTGGCGCAATTGAAAATTACTTAAAGTGGCAGCAATACTTGGGTGAAAAGGCATTACTAAAGACGCAAGGTTGGACTATTTCAAGCACGGTAGTAGAAGCTACAGATAGTTGCGCTTCAACAGCAAAAGGATTGCTGGGAGTTGTTGCTTCAAATGCATCTGCTTACTCACCTGGAGCACCAACATTTAACAAGGAAAGCCAAACTCTTGATTATCGGGTTGCCGCACCACATTTTGCTCCAGATGGCGTTACCGAGAATCTAGGGACCTACGGACTTTCGATGCGAAGTGATTTGGTCCAATGCCTTTACGGAGTAAAAGAAGTACCCGCAAAGGTGGAAATCTCAATCACTAGTGGAAGCTCGGGAGAATCACGTGGATCGACAGTCTCTCTATTTCGGAACGGAAATTGGGTTTACTTAAGTGCAGAGGGATTTACTTTCTCTTCTCCAACTTTGAAGGTTAAGTTAGTGCAACCAGAAGCAGTGAAAACAGAAGCAGTGAAAACAGAAGCAGTGAAAACAGAAGTGGCGAAAACAGAGGTTGCAGCGGCACCGAAGAAAGTGGTTACGATAAAAGTAATCTCTTGCGCAAAAGGTAAAATTACCAAGAAAGTCAGTGGGACAAATCCAAAATGTCCTGCTGGATACAAGAAAAAGTAATTAAACCCGCGTTATATTTGCCCCTAATGAACGTAATTGTTCATCAAAATTTGGATATCCACGATCAATATGAAAAGCATCTTCAATAATTGTGGTGCCATCGCTAACTAAAGCCGCAAGAACTAAAGCAGCTCCTGCGCGAATATCAGTTGCCGCAACTGGAGCACTTGAAAGCCTTTCTTTCCCACGTACAAATGCATGGTGGCCATCTGTTGTCACATCCGCTCCAAGGCGCATAAGTTCATTCACAAACATAAATCGACCTTCAAAAACATTCTCGGTTACCATCGCAGAACCTTCGGCAATTGCATTCAATGCGATAACCATTGGCTGAAGATCTGTAGGAAATCCGGGATAAGGAAGCGTGACAACATCGACCGCCTTAGGCCTGGATTCCATATGCACTCGAATTCCATTATTAGTTGTCGTAACTACTGCGCCTGCAAGAACTAATTTATCTAGCGGTAATTCAAGATCTTCTGGTCTTGCTCCAACAATCGTGATGTCACCTTTAGTCATAGCTGCCGCAAATGCCCAGGTTCCAGTAACAATTCGATCGGGGATTGCCGTGTGGTCTACTGGCTTCAAAGCTTTAACACCAGTTATTGTCAAAGTAGGAGAACCCAAACCTTCGATTTTTGCTCCCATTGAAATTAACATTTGCCCTAGATCCACAATATCTGGCTCGCGCGCAGCATTATCAATAATTGTCACGCCATTTGCGAGTACCGATGCAGTTAGTAAATTCTCAGTAGCCCCAACACTTGGAAAATCCAAATAAATTTCCGCACCGACTAATCCATTTGGTGCAGCAGCAATCACAAAGCCATGTTCATTAGAAATAACTGCACCAAGTTGTTCTAAACCTTTAATGTGAAAATCTAAACCTCGTGACCCAATTGCATCTCCACCTGGGAGTGCAACTTCAGCCAAACCAGTACGAGCAACTAGTGGTCCAAGCACATTTATAGATGCCCGCATTTTGCGAACCAAGTCGTAATCTGCACGGTGATGTAATTCATTTGGAATAGTTAATGTGATGGTTGCTGAATCGATATCGTGAGTGAAAGTTGCGCCCAGGCGGGCAAGCAATTCACCCATAATCTCAACATCGGCGATAGCCGGGATGTTGCGCAAGGTATGAACCCCGGGCGCCAAAAGAGCGGCTGACATCAACTTCAGGACTGAATTCTTAGCACCGCTTACTGTGACGGTGCCAGCCAGCCTGGCTCCACCGCGAACCTGAATCCGGCCAGAATTGAGCTCTGATCCGGGCTCAGTGGTTGGTTTCACAGGGTTGATGTTACGGGAACCCAACACTCCTAATAGGCTTAGCGGATGGTTAACTTGACGCGTATTTATACAAAAACCGGTGATGACGGTACAACATCCCTTGGCGATATGAGCCGAACCTCTAAAAATGATCCGCGGCTTGAAGCGTATGCCACAGTCGATGAGGCTAATTCAAGTATCGGCGTTGTCTTAGCGTTGGGCAAAGTTAGTGATGAAGTTGGCAAATTACTTATTAGAGTTCAAAACGATCTTTTTGATGTTGGTGCAGATTTATGCACTCCAGTTATTGATTCACCTGCATTTGAACCATTAAGAATTTTAGAGTCACAAGTAGATTATCTTGAAGAGCAGATTGATAAATTTAATGGAGAGTTAGAAACACTTCGCTCATTTGTCCTCCCAGGAGGTACTGGGGAAGCGGCACTTCTACATGTTGCACGAACTGTCACACGCAGAGCAGAACGTTGCACATGGGCTGCGATCCATGCATTTGGTGGCGGCGTAAATCCAACTACCGCAAAATATTTGAATCGTCTTTCTGACTTGCTATTTGTTTTAGCAAGATATGAAAATAAAAAAATCGGCGATGAACTTTGGGTACCTGGGGCAAACAGATAGAAAATTACTGACCTGAAGGAGCCTGTGTTTCACTTTGAGTATTTGTTTGAGTCTCAACCGGCGTCACAGTTGAAAGATCACTAACAAAGTTATCTGATGGTATTTTCCCTGTAACGAGACCTCTGATGCAGGTGGTGACAATGCGCTTGATCTCAGAATTGTTCTCTACTGGCTCGGTGCTGATTAAAAAATAAGTGGTAACAATCTTTCCCTTACTGCCTTTTCGCAACGAAGTTAAATTTCCGAGCGGCTTTCCATCGTAGGCGACGACTTTCGAATTAAATTGCCAAGCGCTACATTTTTCTGCTGATGCCACTTGTATAACCGTGCAAACAAATTTATTGCAATTTTTTATATCAGCGGCAAGTGTCTTTTTTGATGTTAGAAGTTCAACTAACTCCTTCTCGCTTTTAGGCGAAGAGTAATAAATTCCATTACTTAATTTGAATCCTTTAGGAGGCCACTTTGCCTTTGCAATCGGAATCGGTTTAGCAGTTTTGCGCACCTTTTTCTTGGCCGGCTTCTTCTTAGCCGGTTTTTTCTTAGCCGGTTTCTTTTTTACAGCTTTTTTCTTGGCCGGCTTTTTTTCTGTTACTGATTTGCCAGTTGCTGAAGAACTCTTTTTTGGAGTGGGAGACGGATTTGTTGTCGCATTAGCTGGTGCAACACCAAATACCAGAGCAAGAGTTAGCAGCAATCGAAGCGCCAGCAAACTTACTTCTCCCACCGGAAAGTTTTAAGAGCTAAGAAAAAGCCAGCAATTGACCAAACACCTAGGATCATGGCGATTTTCCCTAACTCCCAACTACCAGCCACTTCTTGAGCGGCAAAAGAGTCAGGAAGGAATACTGCCCGCATGCCTTGAGTAAGCCATTTGAGCGGGAAGATCGCTGCAAAATTTTGCATCCAACTTGGCAACTGGGTGAAAACAAAGAAAACTCCACTGAAAAATTGCAAGATGATCACGATTGGTGAAACCACAGCGGATGCACCACGGCCACTTTTTGGAACGGAAGAAAAGGCGATTCCTAGCAATGTTGAGCTGATTAATCCTAGCGCCATCACCCAAATGAAAGTTATCCAATGTGCGGCATCGGAAGGAAGAGTGATTCCATAAAGTACAACTCCAAAAATTAACAACAAAATAACTTGAATGCTCATACTGACAAATACCAAAATGATTTTGCCAATAAAATATGAAGAGGCAGGCGCTGGAGTTCCACGTAAACGTTTGAGCGTTCCATCATCGCGTTCCATCGGAATAGTTATTGCTAACTGTTGGAATCCAGTGTTGACCAATCCTGAGGCAATCATTCCCGCAACAAAGTACTGACTAAAAGTTACGCCGGGTGCGATCTCATCTTTAAAAACTGAACCAAAAATCAGCAACAATAAAACTGGAAATAACAAGGTAAAAACTACAGATTCGCGCTGTCTGAAGAATTGCTTCAACTCTAAAAATCCGCGACTAACTCCAATTTTTAAAGTACTTGGTAATTTCGATTGACTCATACTTTTTCGCCAATCATTTCAAGGTAGATATCTTCAAGATTAGGTCGACTTACTGAAAGGTCCTGAATCTCTCCACCTATGCGAGCACTCAACTGATTTACAAATTGAGTAGGGGAATCAGTTAACTCCAAATTACTTTTTCCATTTTCACTCCAACTCACTCGTGCTTTTGCTCGTGCGCGTCCACCAAGTAATGTCGGAGTAGAAACTTCAAGGATTTTGCCGTCAGTCATTACCGCCAAGCGATCTGCCAGAGCTTCAGCTTCATCCAAATAATGTGTTGTCATTAATATTGTGGTTCCATCATTTTTGAGTTGACGAATCAATTCCCAAAAGGCTCGTCTTGCTTCGGGGTCAAACCCGGTAGTTGGTTCATCCAAGAAGAGCAGTTCAGGATTGCCTAGAATCCCAAGTGCCACATCTAATCTGCGGCGTTGCCCGCCAGAGAGTTGCTCACCTTTAGCTTTACGTTTTTCATCAAGTCCAACTGCTGTAATTACTTCATCAACATTTCTGGCATTAGAGTAATAACCAGCAAAGTGCGAGACCGCTTCCTCCACAGTTAAATCAGCGGCATCTTTAGTAGATTGCAAGACTATTCCGATTCGATTTCGCCAGGCCCTAACGTCGGTATTGGCTGGGTCCACACCAAGAACAGAGACGGAACCGCCATCTCTGGATCGATAACCTTCAAGGATTTCTACCGTTGTGGTTTTACCTGCACCATTAGGTCCAAGCAATGCAAAAATCTCACCTCGTTTAACTTCAAGGTCAATTCCGGCTACTGCAACATGATTGGAGTAACTTTTAAAAAGCCCCTGAACTTCAATGGCCGAAGAAGTTGAACTCATGATCCCTACTTTGCCACATTGGTAAGTCGGGGGGTAATCCAGATTCAAAATGCGCGAAATACTCCATATATAGGCCAGAATTAGAGCGTGAGCCCTCGTAAACATCGCCGTGCCCCTAATGGGGCTAGTGGGGATGATGGGGAGCGGGAGATAAATCCATCCAATGAAACTCTTGAGGATGGTTACCGAGTAAGAAGAATTACCGGCTCTAGTTCAAGCAAGGTTTATCGCTGTCCAGGTTGTGATCAAGAGATTCGCATGGGCACACCACATGTAGTTGCTTGGGTAGAAGAGGATGCAGAAACTAGGCGCCACTGGCATACACCTTGTTGGGAATCACGTAATCGTCGGGCACCAAAAATAGAGCGAACTCGCAATGCTCCAAGATATTAATTTATGAATCAGTAAGTAACTTAGCCAATACTTTTTCCATGTAAGAATTTTACAATTCCAGTAATAACTTTATCTGCTCGTGCAGTTCTGTTAAATGTCGTAAATTTCAAAGGTAATTGAAAGTACGGTTTTACAGTTGAACGTGGATATGTAAATTCAAGCAACCCTTCAGGTCCGTGAATTCGGCCCATTCCACTGTTTTTTACGCCACCAAAAGGTAGTGATGCAATTGCAGCGAAAGAAATTACTGAATTAATAGAAACCATTCCACATTTGAGTTGAGAAGCAATTTGATGACCATGGTGTTTCGACCATACAGCTGCAGCTAAACCATAAGAAGTTGCATTAGACCTTTTTACTGCTTCATCCATATCTGGAACACGATTGACAATTAATACTGGTCCAAAAGTTTCCTCAGTTATTGCCGGTGATGATTCGTCCACTTCACAAATAATCACAGGATCTACAAAAGGTTTATGAACTGAATTAGAGCCGCCAACAATTGCTGAGCCACCATCATGTAATGCACTATCAATATGTGACTGGATAATCTCTAACTGGCGAGGCATCGTTGCCGGTCCATAATTATGACCCGCAGAAATTGATGCTGCCTTTACTTTTAGCAATTCAATAAATTCATCAGCAACTGTTTCGTGAACATAAACTCGTTCTGCTCCGATACATGTTTGACCACCATTTGACATCCCAGACCACAATGTAAATTCGGCGGCTAGAGCTAAGTTTGCATCTTTATCAACAATAACGGGATCTTTGCCACCGCATTCAAGTACAAACGGAATCATCTTCTCTACACAAGCCGCAGCAACTTTTTTCGCAGTAACTGTGGATCCGGTGAAGGAGATTTTATCTACTCCACGCGTTGCTGAAGTTAAAAACTTTCCACTATCAGGCAAACCTGGAATTACAGTTAAGAGTTCATGGTCGGGATGGATTTCACGAAGGGTTGCTTCTAGCCAAATTGCAACAGCTGGCGTGTACTCGCTTGGTTTGAATACAACAGTATTTCCAGCGGCTAATGCGTAAGAAATTGAGCCCATCGGAGTGAAAATTGGATAATTCCACGGTCCAATCACGCCAACAACTCCAAAAGGAGAGCGCTCAACTTGAGCAGACATATTTGCCATCAATAAGCCGGGGGAACGTTTAGTAGTTTTCAGATAAAAACTAGCTTTACGTGCCGCCCAACCAAGATGACCAATTGCAAGTGAAGTTTCAAGTTTCGCATCACTAAATGGCTTGCCGGTCTCAGCAGAAACTAATTGAGCACCCTCATCAATGCGTTTTGTTAAAAGTTGATTCCAAGCCAAGAGAATTTTCCGACGACTGTGGGCACTTTGAGAGCCCCACCAAATTTGGGATTCACGTGCACGATCAATGGATTCTTGCACCTGAGTGGCGGAAGTATTTGGGTAATTTGCAAAAACTTCTCCACTTTCGGGGCGGTGGGTTGTAAAAGTTGCGTCTGTGGTTTGTGACATCTGCCAATCATCTCAGTTCAGTACGGGTTTTACCTATAAAAGCGCAATTTCATTAACTTGTGTAGCGCATAATTAGGGAATGGCCGAAATGATCAGAGCAAGCACTTCGCTTCCGGCCAGTCGTGAAGCTTTTAAGTTGGTGACAGCCGATGGCTTGAATTTGGTGGCCGAGATTGCAAGACCACTGAAACCAATAAATTCGAGTGCTGGAACTTTGGTGATGTTGCACCCGCTGCCAACTGCGGGGGGAATGATGGATAGTCACATCTACCGTAAGGCTGCCGCACGCCTTCCAGAGTTAGCTGATTTAAACATTTTGCGTTTTAACTCTCGGGGAACAGAGAGTGAAGCTGGTCGCAGCGATGGAAATTTTGAAAACGGTGATGGCGAAATCCATGATGTGCAGGCAGCAATTGATTTTGCAGCAACCAAATGTGAATCAGAAAATATCTGGGTAGTTGGTTGGTCTTTCGGAACTGATTTAGCACTTCGACATGCAAGAGATCCACGAGTTAAAGGTTTGATTTTACTAAGTCCTCCACTGCGTACTGCAAAGTTAAGTGATTTGCAATGGTGGGCACAAGATGGTCGCCGCGTGATCGCACTCGTCCCCGAATTTGATGATTATCTAAAACCTAAAGAAGCAATAGCTGCATTCGAGGCGCTAAAACAGATTGAGATTATTTCAGTTGATGGAGCCAAACATCTTTGGGTAGGCGAGCCATATGTTTATCGCGTATTAAATGAAATTACTAAAATCGTAAATCCCGCTAAAGCGCCGCTGCCTACTGAGTATTAGCTTTTTTCAGCCCGCGGGAAAACTACCTCTTCTAATATCAAAATTACTGCAGCAGCAACTGGGACTGCCAGTAAGCCGCCAACTAAGCCTAGAAGCGAAGTTCCAATTAAGGCTGAAACTATGGTGACAATTCCCGGAATTGAAAGTGAGCGCTTCATAATTCTTGGAGCAATGATGTAATTTTCAATTTGCACATAAAGCACATAAATAATGAAGGCAATCAAACCTGTAGTTGGAGTTTGAGCAGTAGCCACAATTGTAAAAATCGAACCCGCAATAAAATGTCCAACAAGTGGAATCAATGCAGCAACAAATACCACCATAGCAATTGAAGTTGCGTATGGAATTCTAAGAATTTCGCCAACTATAAACATCACTACTGCCGCCAAAGCGGAAATAGATACTTGGCTTCCCACAAAAGTTCCGATCCGTGAAATAATTGCATCCGAGATATTCGCAATTCGCTCACGACGTGAAGCAGGTGCTAAGCGGTAGGCAATTTTAGTTATCTGTGGAAGTGAACTTAAGAAATAAAGAGTTAATATGATAATAGTAAGTGCCGAAAATGCACCGGACAAGACCGATCTACCAACACCAACAATTCCACCAAATGCGGTCAAAACAAATTTGCCATCTTTAATCCACACCTGCAATTTACTTTGTAAAGTATCGATAACTCCATACTGCTCATTCAACTGAGCGATCGTTGGATTCTTGGTCAAGTTATTTAGTAACTCTGGAGAGGTCGCAATGAGTTGATTGCTCTGAGAAACGATCGGTGGAATCACCAAATATCCAAAGAGAATTACAAATCCAATCACACACGCGAATACGACTGCAACCGCATTTGATCTTTTTAATCCTCGTCTTCTTATTGCCTCAACAGCTGGGTTGAGTCCCATAGCTAAAAACATGGCTACAACTAATAGAACAAAAACTTGACTTACTGATGCAAATGCACGCATCAGAGTTAGCGCGGTAAGGGCCCCGAGCGCTGCAATAAAACCAAAATAAAAGGGATGGCTTTGATTAAAGGGAGCACCTGGCTCGCCAAATGAAGGATCTGAAGCAGATTTTGAGGCCATGAAGGTGAGTTTAACTCCCGTTAACTTAAATAGGCGAGAATGTAGCCATGGCGCTGACGATTCTAGGTTCTGGAGAAGAGATCTCCTTACTGACCTCGTTGCCATGGGAACTCCCATTGGAACAGTGGGAGGAAGATCCTGAACTTGGTGCACAGCGCGGTATCTCGCGGCATGTGGTTCGACTAGTAAATGTAGGGACACCCGACAAGGCAGAAGTTTTTGCTGTGAAAGAAACGGTCCCGGAATTTGCAAAGCGTGAGTACGCCCATCTTCGCGAACTTGCAAATAGATCTGCACCATCAGTTGAGCCAATTGCCGTTGTTGATGGTCGTGTAAGTGCAACAGGAGTTCCACTTCCGGCAATTATTGTTACTCGGTATTTACCATTCTCACTTCCTTACCGAATTATTTTGACGCGAAATGTGACTCCGCATGAGATTGAAACTATGGGTAGTGCACTTTCTCTTTTATTAGTGCGCTTACATTTATTGGGATTTTGGTGGGGGGATTGTTCACTTTCAAATACTTTATTTCGTCGCGACGGGGATGGTTTTGCAGCTTACTTAGTTGATGCTGAAACCGGAGAATTCCAAGAACATTTATCTAATGGCCAGCGCGAGCATGATTTAGAAATTGCGCTATTTAATGTTGCCGCAGAGTTAGATGATTTAGCATCAGGTGGATTGTTACATCCAGGTATTGATCCGATTCGTTCGAGTGAAGCCGTAGTAAAACGGTATCGCAGACTTTGGGCGATGTTGAAAGAGAAGCAAGAGTTAGATCCGACAGATCGTAAAGCCGTAGAACGAGCGATGCGCGCTTTGCAAGATCTAGGTTTTGCAGTAGAAGAAGTTTCAGTTTCACTCGATGGCGCAAAGCAGGCCTTGATTTTCCAACCAAAATTAGTTGCTGCTGGATATCATCAAAACCGTTTAAGAAGTTTGATCGGATTAGAAGCAGAAGAGTTACAGGCAAAGCGAATCTTGGCTTCTTTCGATCGATACAGAGCGCGCGAATCAACGCCACTTCCACCAGAGCGTGAAACTGCAAGAAAATGGCAACGAGAAATATTTAATCCAATCATGAGTTCAATTCCTGATTCATTGCGTGGAAAATTGCCACCGGCTCAGTTATTTCACGAAGTCTTAGAACACCGCTGGTTTCTAAACGAACGCGCGGGTGAGGATGTTGGTTTGCCAACAGCGGCCGCATCCTATTTTGCAGATGTTTTACCAGGAAGACTTGATTACAACGCACTCAGGCTTTAAGGGTTTTAATGACCTTAAGAGATTTACTTTGCCTGCACAAGTTCGATAAGCACTCCGCCACAATCTTTTGGATGTAAGAAGTTAATAAGTGATCCTTTAGTACCAACCACCGGCGCTGGATTTAACACTCTAATTCCCAGATTTATTGCTGCATCCATGGCGGCTTGGAGATCTTTCACTGTTAGCGCTAATTGTTGGATCCCTGGTCCATTTTTACTCAAGAATTTTCCAATTGGTGAATCGGGAGTCAGAGGGGCGAGTAATTGCAAAATTGAATTACCAGTGCTACCGATGGAAAGCATCGCTTCATGCACTCCTTGGGCAGAGTTAATCTCTTGGTGAATTAATGTCGCACCGAAAATGTTTTGGTAGAAAGTAATTCCCTCATTTAAATCTGCAACCGCTACACCCACATGGTCAAAGCCTAAAATCCCCGGAATGTTAGGAATGATCGGTGGTTGGCTCGCAAAAGCGTTCATAGCGTCGTATCGTGTCATATGTGAGTCCAGACCCGGCTTTTGATGGCGAAGCGATTGCTCGTGGCGATATTGATCTTGATATTGGCACCCTTGCAAAAGCAATTTCATGGGTTGAAGATGGCGGGAAATTGCCCGATACCTTTCTGGATGCCGGCAAAGCGATAAGCCAGACGATCGGCATAACTGGTTCTCCCGGAGTTGGCAAATCCACCCTCACTTCCGCATTAGTGAAGGCGATTCGCAAAGCCGGGGAGTTGGTTGCGGTGCTGGCAGTAGATCCATCTTCGCCAATTACTGGGGGAGCTCTGCTCGGTGATCGAATTCGGATGCAAGAGCACTACTTAGATGATGGGGTTTATATCCGCTCGATGGGGTCGAGGGGCCATTTAGGCGGATTAGCCGCAGCCACTCCACAGGCGATCGCTTTAGTTGCGGGCGCTGGTTTCACCCAAATAATTGTGGAAACTGTTGGGGTTGGGCAAAGTGAAGTTGAGATTATGAAGTATGTAGACACTGTAATCGTCTTATTAGCACCTGGAATGGGTGATGGTGTTCAAGCAGCGAAAGCTGGGATCTTAGAAATCGGTGATATCTACGTAATCAATAAGAGTGACCGAGATTTAGCTGGGGCTGAATCTGTGGCATCTGAATTAGCGAGATCAATCGAATTATCACCACGTACTGATGGATGGAAACCAGAAATTCTAATTGCATCAGCGCAAGAAAATATTGGTGTTAATGAAATTTTAGGCGCGGTCGAAAATCATCGTAAATGGCGCAAATCGGTGGCAGGATAGCGGAGTGAGTATTTCGGGTGGATTGCCGCAACAATTTAACCGAGCGATAGATCTAAGTGCTTTAGCTGCTAAAAAGACACCCCCTCAAGATTCTGTTAGTGCAGGTGGTAGCGCTCGCCGCGATGTTGATGAAAACTCACTTGTTAAAGAGATTATTCCTGGCTCCAAGCAAGTCCCAGTAATTTTGGTTGTTTGGTCTCCTCGAAGTGAAGAATCTAAATTATTAGTACAAGCTTTAGAAGCACTCCATCGCAAACACAACGAAGCATCACAAAGATGGTCATTAGCAGTTCTAAATGCTGATGCCCAACCTGCAGTTGCACAAGCGTTACGAGTTGCAACTATCCCAACAGTTATGGCAATTATTGCCGAACAGGTTGCGCCACTATTTGATTCAATGATTCCTGCCGATCAACTTGAAGTTGTGCTGAACAAAGTAGTTGAACTCGCTGCTGAGCAAGGAGTTACTGGAATATCAAATGGCGTTCCAAATGAACAAGTAATTCCAGATGATCCAGATTTAGTGATTGCAGACCAGGCTTTAGAAGATGGAGATTTTCAAGGTGCAATTACAGCCTTTGAAAAAGTATTAGCGCGCAAACCAGGAGATCCCGAAGCGACCCAAGGGTTAGCAAACGCAAAATTGTTACTACGTACCTCGTTAGCAGATGCAACTGCGGCTCAAGCGGCCGTCCTGGCTAATCCAGAAGATGCCAAAGCTCAAGCATTGGCTGCAGATTTTGAGATTTTGTCAGGGCAAGCAGAGGCAGCGTTAGATCGCCTGATCCAATTTATCTCAACTAATCAAGGAACCCAGCGCGATATCGCCCGAACTCACCTTTTGGAACTTTTTCAAAACTTCGCCCCAACCGAACCAATCCTGATTGCAGCCAGATCAGCATTATCGAAAGCGCTTTTCTAATGAATCCAATAACAAAAAGACATCGTCGACTTTTTGCCATGCTTTATTTCACCTTTGGCTTGGGAATTATGTCTTGGGTCCCAAGATTTTCTGAAGTAAAACAAAACTTGGGTTTAAGTAATGGTGAGTTTGGCACGATTATTAGCACAGGAGCATTTGGAGTTTTCTTCGCGCTGCTGATTATTGGTCATGTGGTGCATGCATATGGCGTTCGTATCGTTTTAATAATTTCTGGATTGTGGATGCTTTTAGCGATTGCTGCAATAACTTGGATAACTAGTCCTGTTTATTTCCTCTTATTTAACATGACAATTGGTGGAAGTATCTCTGCCTTCAACACTGCAATTACGGCACAAGCAATAGCCATGGAAAAAGAGTTAAAAAGAAGTTACCTTCCCAAAATGTCAGGTTTTTTCGCGGTTGGGACGCTGGCCACAACTTTACTGGCAGGAATTGCGGCAAGGTTTATATCAGTGCAAATTCATGCAGGCATTATCTCGGCAATATCAGTTTTATTACTTCTGTATATAGTTAAAGAGCTGAATGTTATTTTGATACCAGCAAATAAAAGTGATGCAGCAAGAGATGCAGTAAGGTTTGCACAATTTTTCACTTCCTTTAAAATCGATTGGATTGTAAATCTAGGTTTACTATTTGGATCCCTTCTTGCTTTCTCTGCCGGAGATTGGGCCTCGATTTACACTCGTGAAGAATTAGGCTTATCTAAATCTTTGGCAGTAGTTCCCTTTTTTATCTTCACAATTGGAATTATTGCCGGACAACTTGAATACGCAAGATTTGAAACAAAGTATTCGATGGTGAAATTAGTTAAGTGGGGCGGAGTAATCGGCGGAGTTGGCATGGCTATTGGAGTCGTCACTGGTCGATGGGTTTCTGATTATTCAATTTGGGCTGGCGTCGGAATTGCAAGTGTGGGATTTTTAATCGGGGGCCTTGGATGTTCATTTATAGGTTCGATATTTGTCTCACAAGCAACTAAACGTTCTAATTTGCCAGCAAGTGTTGTGATCGCCCAGTTAAATTCAGTAAATACATTAATAGTTTTTGTCTCAAAGACAATAGTTTCACTCACCGCACAATTGACCTCGGTGACAGTTGCTCTATTAGTCCCTTGCGTGATGCTTCTCTTTGTTGGAGCTTTTCTTCGTAAAGAGAATTAGAAAGAGAGATAGAAGAAGAGTTAGCCAGATCCTTCAGTGTTGCCTGGATCTGCTGCCATGATGTCGTGAAGTGCGTACTTATCAAGAGCCGCTCTAAGAGTCGCAACTTGAACTTTTCCTTCGCGAACAAGTGCAGCCAAAGTCGCTACGACTATTGATTCAGCATCAACACGGAAATGACGACGCAAAGCGCCTCGAGTATCAGATAAACCAAATCCATCAGTTCCTAATGAGGTAAATGGATTAGCAACCCAAGGAGCCACTTGATCTTGAACCGCGCGCATGAAATCACTTACTGCAATAACTGGACCAACACTGCCCGCTAATTTTGTGGTGATGTATGCAGTGCGAGGTGATTCAGGGTTCATCATGTTGTGACGATCAACTTCCAATCCATCACGACGCAACTCATTCCATGAGGTAACTGACCAGATATCAGCGGCAACTCCCCAATCCTCAAGAAGTAATTTCTGAGCTTTAATCGCCCAGTTAACTCCGACGCCAGATGCCAAGAGTTGAGCATTTAAATCTCGCTTTTGCGCAGCGGCTTGATATTTGTAGATTCCGCGGACAATTCCATCAACATCTACATTTTCTGGTTCTGCAGGTTGCACGTAAGGCTCGTTGTAAACAGTTAT
>CAYZBP010000006.1:16127-17409 GCA_964476715.1 uncultured Bifidobacterium sp.
AATAAATATTTTCACTATCTTCGCCATACATGCGGCGCAATCCATCTTTAACAATATGTCCAACTTCGTAGCCAAAGGCTGGGTCGTAAGCAACTACAGCTGGATTTGTGGAAGCCAGCAAATGTGAATGCCCATCTTCATGTTGCAAACCTTCACCATTTAATGTGGTTCGACCTGCTGTAGCACCCATAACAAATCCACGGCAAAGTTGATCTGCGGCAGCCCAAAATGCATCACCAGTTCGTTGGAAACCAAACATCGAGTAAAAGATATAAATCGGAATCATTGGCTCATCATGTGTCGAATAAGAAGAACCTACGGCGGTAAAAGATGCAACCGATCCCGCTTCATTAATTCCTTCATGCAAGATCACGCCATTAGTTGCTTCTTTATAGGAGAGCATCAATTCGCGATCTACTGAAATATATTTTTGGCCATGAGGGGAGTAGATCTTCATCGTTGGAAAGAGTGAATCCATTCCAAATGTCCGGGCTTCGTCAGGGATGATTGGAACAATTCGCTTGCCCAACTCAGGGACTTTCACCAAATCTTTTAACAAGCGAACAAATGCCATTGTTGTTGCGACTTCTTGCGCACCTGATCCACGTTTCACAGATTCATAAGTCTCATCTGGAGGTTGTGGCAAGGCACGTGAAGCGTTACGGCGATGCGGCATAGAGCCACCAAGTATTTGACGTCTTTCCATCATGTACTTGTACTCAGGTGAATCTTTACCTGGGTGATAGTAAGAAGGAGTCTTTGGATCAAGTTGCTCATCCGTTAATGGAATTCCCAAACGATCTCTAAACTCGCGCAAATCCTCCAAAGTCATTTTCTTCATCTGGTGAGTTGAATTTCGGGCTTCGAAATGTGAACCCAAAGTCCAGCCTTTAATTGTTTTGGCAAGAATTACAGTTGGTTTTCCATTTTTCTGCGTAGCTGCAGAGTAAGCGGCATAAAGTTTCTTGTAATCATGTCCACCGCGCTTTAGATTCCAAATCTTCTCGTCACTCCAGTCGGCAACCATTGCCGCAGTGCGAGGATCGCGGCCAAAGAAGTTCTCACGAATAAATGCGCCATCTTCTGATTTGAATGTTTGGAAATCTCCATCTGGAGTTGAATTCATTAAATCTAATAAGGCCCCTTCACGATCTTGAGCAAGTAACTCATCCCACTCACGGCCCCAAACAACTTTTAAGACATTCCAACCGGCGCCACCAAAAATTGATTCAAGTTCTTGAATAATTTTTCCATTGCCACGAACCGGACCATCAAGTCTTTG
>CAYZBP010000007.1:0-9688 GCA_964476715.1 uncultured Bifidobacterium sp.
GGCATCAACTCTGGTGTGTCATTACATGCGTACCCAAACATTAATCCTTGATCGCCGGCTCCTTGTAAGTCCAATGGATCAACGGATGAATCGCTTCGTCTTTCAAAAGCATCATCGACACCTTGGGCGATATCTGGGGATTGTTTACCAAGGGAAATACTGATTCCACAAGATTGCGCATCAAATCCAACATCACTTGAGTTATAACCAATGTCAGCAACAACACTTCGCACTAGCGACATCAAATCAGGTGAGGCTGTGGTGGTTACTTCCCCAGCAATATGAATCTGTCCCGTTGTAAGTAATGTTTCAACGGCTACACGCGATTTAGGATCTTGCGCCAAGAAACTATCAAGTATCGCATCTGAAATCTGGTCGGCCATTTTGTCGGGATGGCCCTCAGTCACGGATTCAGAGGTAAAAAGTCGATTAGGCATTGCGCTAATCTAGTCGTTTTGCTACTAAATCCAGTAAATGTTCGGCTAGCGTGTCCTTGGATTGGTATGGAAGTTGAGCAATAACCCCAGCAGAATCCAGTAAATATCCACCGTTATTTTCAGCACCAAATACATCTTGATTCAAGACATCATTTAGGAATAGCAGATCTACCCCTTTACGAAGTAGCTTCTCTCGAGCTTCTTCAAGGGATATAGAGGTTTCTGCTGCAAAAGCCATAATGATTTGATTCTTTCGATTTGGGCGTTCAGCAACTGAAACTGTGGCGATCAAATCCGGGTTTTCAATCAATTCTAGTTTTAGAGATGTTCCATCTCTTTTGATCTTGTTTTCACTTCTATCGGCGACTCGATAATCAGAAACTGCCGCGCTCATCATGATCAAATCTTGAGATTCGGCCAATTCAAACAATTTGTCGCCCATTTCAAGCGCGCTCTTTACTTTAACAACTTCCACGCCCACTGGATCTTCAATTGAAACATTGGCTGATATTAAAACTACCTTGGCTCCGCGCGCTGCTGCAGCGTTAGCCAACGCATAACCTTGCTTACCCGATGACCGATTTCCAATATATCTGACCGGATCAATCTCTTCACGGGTTCCGCCAGCCGTTATTAAAACTTTCTTTCCAAGTAAATCTGATTTACTGCCAATGCTTGCTAGAAAGAAATCGATAATTTCAAAACTCTCAGGGAAACGGCCTATTCCAGTGTCTCCACTAGTTAGTGGTCCAATCGCTGGTTCAAGAATGTAAAAACCACGTTCGGCTAGCAATTTTACATTTGCTTGAGTTGCGGGATTAAGCCACATATTTGGATGCATTGCTGGGATCAAAATCTTTGGCGCGTCAGAAGATAATACTGTTGTTGTTAGCAGATCATCGGCTCGACCTATTGCTAATTTGGCCAATAGATCAGCGGTTGCAGGAGCAATTAAAATTGCGTCACTGTTTTTCGCTAAATTAACATGTGGTACTTGTGAAATGTTTTGCCATAAATCACTTTGAACTGGATTGCCGGACAAGCCTTCCCATGTAGCTACTCCAACAAAATTTAAAGATGCTTGAGTCGGAATAACCGTGATATCAAATCCGCGATCTTGCAGTCTGCGTAGAAGTTCTGCTGATTTATAGGCAGCGATTCCACCAGAGACACCTAATATGATTTTGCGTGGGGAACGCATAAGTTTTTGCTTACTACGCTTGAGCTTCGATTGGATCTAGCGGCTCTAGATTTACCAAACCATCATTGATCTCACGGAAAGCAATGGATAGCGGTTTTTCGTGCACGTGAGTTTCGACCAAAGGCCCGACGTACTCAAGTAAGCCTTCGCTGAGTTGAGAGTAGTAAGCATTGATCTGTCTGGCACGTTTGGCTGAAAAGATCACTAAGTTGTACTTAGATCCGGCTTTGTCCAACAATTCATCAATTGGCGGATTTGTGATTCCATCGCTTGCATGCACAGAAAGCTCCTCAAATAGATCAACTAAAACCATCGAACCAGCTGAATTCAGCTGCTAAGCAAGTGCCAAGGATATCAGCCTCTTAGCAACCTCTTCTACGCTCGTATTTATCAAAGTTAGGTCAAATTCCCCTTGAGCGGCCATTTCAGCCCGGGCTAAGGCCAGCCTTGCTGCCCGTCTTTCTTCGGTGTCGGTACCGCGTTTAAATAGCCTTTCTTCAAGCTCTTCCCAGGACGGAGGGGCCAGAAACACTAGTAACGCCTCTGGATTTTTTGCACGAACTTGTCTGGCTCCAGATATCTCTAACTCCAATAAAACGCTTTTACCATTATTCAAATGCTCATCGACAAATTGCTTAGGAGTTCCATAACGCGCGCCAGCAAAATCAGCCCACTCTAAAAATTTATCTTCGGAGATCCATGTATCAAATTCGGAGTCAGATAAAAAGTAGTAATCAATTCCGTCGACTTCCCCAACGCGAGGGGCTCTAGTTGTTGCGGAAACACTTACCCAAACATTGCTCTCATTTGCTCGTAAATATGAAATTACCGTCGATTTACCTACTCCACCGGGACCAGAGAGGACGATTAACTTCATGCCCCAATCTTAACGGCTAGATTAAATTAAAATGAGCAGTTAGTTCACGGATTTGATGAACTCCTAAGCCACGGATTCTGCGACTTTCTGCAATTCCAATCTTTTCCATAACTGATTTTGCTCTTACTTTGCCAACGCCAGGAAGTGATTCGATCAAAGCGATTACTTTCATCTTTCCAATGCTCTCAATTTCTTGCCCTGATTGAATAACTTGTTCTAGAGAGAGTTCACCTTTTTTTAGACGTCCCTTAATTTCAGCACGCTCTTTGCGAGCAACTGCAGCTTTTGCTAGTGCTTGTGCACGTTGTTCTGGAGTAAGTACTGGTAGCGCCATGCCGTCAATCTAGCGAGTATCACCGAGACCGGCATCTTGAATCTCTTTTGCAATTGCAGCCGCGCTGGCAGATGTCCCAATTTGTCCGGCTGTAATTGGTCGGCCAATCACAACTAAATCAGCACCGTTTCGTAAGGCTTCGACTGGGGTCGCTACTCTGGCTTGATCGCCTTGGTCGCTTCCAACTGGGCGCACTCCGGGGGTAATCAATTTGATCTGCTTGGGTAGGTTCTTGCGAAGGTTGGCAACTTCCTGAGGTGAAGTAACAATCGCTTTTGCGCCAGCTTCAACCGCTTGCGTAGCCCAAGCAAGTGAAACCGCACTTGGATCAAGACCTAGGCCTAATTTTGATAATTGTTCGGCCGAAATGGAAGTCAAAATAGTTACAGCAGTGATCTGACAATTTGGCAGCGCCTTTACTGCTGCTGCAATCATTTCTAATCCACCAGAAGCGTGCACTGTAAGAAAATCTGGATTCAATTGCTCAACAGCTAACGCTGCACCCTTGACCGTATTTGGAATGTCGTGGAGTTTTAAATCTAAAAAGAATTCCAAAGTAGGCGCAGCCTTCCTAATTGCTGCAACACCGGCCGAGCCGTTACTTAAGAAGAACTCAAGACCAACTTTGGCAACTTGGATCGAATCCTGAGCTTGTTCAGCCCATTCACAAGCAATCTTTTGGTCTGTTGTATCTAACGCGAGAACTATCGGAGCTTTATAACTCATTATCTATCTCCTTGAGTCTTTGTTAAGCGCGATGTGCATAACCAACCGCTTCCGAAAGCGCATTGAATCCACGTTGTTCAAGTAATTCAAGCAACTCCCTTTGAATTCTTGGCGCTGCATTTGGATCATTAAAACTCGCGGTACCGACACTCACGCCAGATGCCCCAGCCAAAATTAATTCAAATGCATCTTCGCCACTCATAACTCCACCCATTCCCAAAATCGGAAGTTTAGGAAGTGCGGCATGAACTTGATAAATAGCTCTAACTGCAACTGGACGTATCGCAGGACCTGATAATCCCCCAGTTTTATTTGCAAGTAATGGTCGCATTTTCTTAGTGTCAATTACCATGCCCAATAAAGTATTGATCATCGCAACAGCATCTGCACCAGCATCATGAACTTCGCGAGCAATAATTGAAATATCTGTGACATCAGGTGAAAGTTTGGCGATTATCGGCAATGTGTTTCCAACACTTCGCTTCACAGCCTGAATCACGTTTCGCGCACTTACTGGATCGCAGGCAAAAACCAAACCTCTATTTTCGACATTCGGACAGGAGATATTTACTTCAATTGCGCTTACGCCAGGTGCTTGGCGAACTTTGCGAGCCAATGCTGCGAACTCTTCAACACTTTCACCTGCGATAGAAACAATTGTTCTAGCACCTTCTGCATGTAGCCAAGGAAGGTCATGTTCCAGAAAAGCGTCAATACCAGGCCCTTGCAAACCAATTGCGTTCAACATTCCACTTGCAGTTTCAGCCATACGTGGCGTCGCACGACCAGAACGTGGATTGCTCATTACTGATTTAGTAACAACTGCTCCAATTTCAGAGAGTTTGAAAAATTGTGAAAGTTCTTTTCCGTTAGCAGCACACCCGCTTGCAGTAAATATTGGATGTGGAAAAGTCACTGATCCAAATTTCGCTGACTGATCTAGTTGATTAAGACTCATTTAGGACCACCGTAAGTTCCTGGTGGAACTGTTCCGATCTCATCCCACCGGACTTTTGAACCTTCAAAAATCGGTCCTTCAGTACAAGATCTAACCATTCGCGTTTGACCATCATCACCGATGACCGGCAAAACACAGGTCATACAGATACCGATTCCACAGGCCATCGATTCTTCAACTGCACTCTGACATGGAATCTCTTTTATTGCCGCCAGTTTACTAATTGCTTGCAACATTCCCATTGGACCGCATGCATAAATGATGTCCGTGTTGTCTAGCAAACTTTCAAGAGGATCCGTAACTCGGCCTAGGGTTCCCATGCTGCCATCTTCAGTAAATATCGATAATGAATGGACAGATCTTTTTCCTTCAACAGGTGCAAATACTTTCTCGGCTGTAGCGGCTCCAACAATCATTTCAACGCGACAATTTCTTTGTCTAAGTGCATCTCCTAATGAGAACAGTGCAGCAGATCCGTAACCTCCACCAATCAAGAGCGCGCGAACTGGCTCTTTTGGAATTCTAAAGGAGTTTCCTAATGGACCGACTACATCAATCTTTTCGTGCGGTGCTCTATTTACTAACCATCTAGTGCCAGCTCCATGTGCTGCGACAATAATTTCAATAGTTCCACCAAATGGCCCTCTGCCTGATGCTTGATAGATTGCAAAAGAGCGTCGCAACAGCATCGAACTCTTCTCATCACCCACACTGATACCAATAAAGTTTCCAGGTTTTGCTCGCTCTGAAATTTTATCTGCGGACAATGTGATGTGGTGATAAGCGCCAACCCGCTTATTGGAGATAATTTCACATTGAGTTTGCACTGGGGTTGTCATTTACTT
Organism: uncultured Bifidobacterium sp.; assembly: GCA_964476715.1. Taxonomy (GTDB): domain Bacteria; phylum Actinomycetota; class Actinomycetes; order Nanopelagicales; family Nanopelagicaceae; genus UBA3012. The sequence continues at coordinate 5,379 of CAYZBP010000007.1, forward strand.
CAGCCAATCCTGTAAGGATTTAACTTGGAATCCACCTTTTTGCTGAGCGGCAATTCCCAGTACCGCCGCTTTTAGTCCAGGGATGGTCGTGATGATCGGAATACCTCGAGCAACTGCAGCGGTTCGGATTCTCCATCCATCTTCACGTGGTCCAGAACCAAATGGAGTATTTATCACTAGCGAGACTTGACCACTTTCAATCGAATCAACCGCCGTTAACTCCCCTTTAGGACCTAAACCTTCTGAGTATTTACGAATCACTTTTGCTTTTACTCCGGCTTTAGCTAAAACTTTTGCTGTACCAGCGGTCGCAATTATTTCGAAACCTAATTTAGAAAGTGCCTTAACTGAATCAACGCATTGCGCCTTATCTCGATCCGCAAAAGAAGCAAAGACGGCTCCCGATGTCGGCAAGGCTCCTAAAGCACCACTTTGACTCTTAGAGAATGCGGCTCCAAATTCATCATCTCTACCCATTACTTCTCCGGTTGAACGCATCTCAGGTCCGAGCAAAGAATCAACGCCGCTGCCATCTTTCTTCCTAAATCTATTCCACGGCAATACCGCTTCCTTGACACTTATACCTTGTGCTACACCATCACCTGATTTAGGCAAAGCACCCTCTTGTCTCAAATCTGCAATTGATTTACCTAAGGAGATCGCTGCGGCGCATTTCGCTAATGAAACTCCAGTGGCTTTGCTAACAAATGGAACTGTCCGAGATGCTCTTGGGTTGGCTTCCAATACATATAAAAGATTTTCGGCTATCGCGAATTGGATATTGATCAGACCTTTAACTCCAACTCCCCTAGCGATTTTTTCAGTAGCTTGCCTGATCTCTTTAGTCATCTCGGGAAGTATTGATGTTGGAGGCAACACGCACGCTGAATCTCCGGAGTGCACTCCAGCTTCTTCGATATGTTCCATAACGCCACCGAGGAACAACTCTTCGCCATCAAACAAAGCATCAACATCAATTTCTATCGCATCATCTAGGAATTTGTCGATCATCACTGGATGAGATAAAGAAATTTCAGTTGATTTACTTATATAAGTGGCTAACGTCTGTTCGTCATAGACGATTTCCATTCCGCGTCCACCAAGAACATATGAAGGTCTTGCGAGAACTGGGTATCCAATTTCATCTGCAATCTTGCGGGCTTGTTCAAATGAACCAGCCATCCCAAAATTAGGTGCGCGTAAATTTTGATCCTTAAGTAATTTACCGAACAATCCGCGATCCTCAGCAATATCGATCGCAGCAGGACTTGTTCCGACAATTGGTACACCCGCTGCTTGCAATTTCGCAGCAAGACCCAATGGAGTCTGTCCACCAAGTTGAACAACTACGCCAACTATTGGACCAACCGCGAGTTCTGCTTCATAAACTTCCATTACATCTTCAAAAGTTAATGGTTCGAAGTAAAGTCGATCTGAGGTGTCGTAATCCGTTGAAACAGTCTCTGGGTTGCAATTGATCATGATTGTTTCAAAATCCATCGCCCGCAGGGCGAAAGCAGCGTGCACGCAGGAGTAATCGAATTCAACTCCTTGTCCAATTCTATTGGGTCCACTTCCAAGAATGATTACTGCTGGTTTTGTTCTGGGTTCAACCTCTGTTTCATAATCATAAGAAGAGTAGTGATACGGGGTCATTGCCTTGAATTCAGCAGCGCAGGTATCAACTGTCTTGTAAACCGGATGCATTCCTAAAATAGATCTGCGTTTTCTGACATCCTCTTCTGTGCTGCCGGTTAATTGGGCGATTTGAAAATCTGAAAATCCTAACCGTTTAGCATCTCGCAATACTTTTTCACTGATCTCCCCCGGGGGCAAGTAAGAGGTGAGCCATGTTGTTGATGATTTCAATTTGCGAGAGGAACCAAGGGTCAATGAAACTGGCTTTGTGGGCTTGCTCAACAGTTGCGCCTAAAAACATTGCTTGTTGAACTGAGTGAATTCGACTCTCGGTTGCTACCCCGGCTTCGACTAACAACTCTTCTTTACTTTTAGTGATCTGATCCCAAGAAAAAGAGCTTCCCTTTTTCTCGAGAGATCTAAGAGCTTTTTGCAAAGCCTCAGGAAAAGATCTTCCAATCGCCATTGCTTCACCGACGCTCTTCATCGTTGTTGTTAGGCGATTATCGGCTGCCGGGAATTTCTCAAAGTTGAAACGTGGAACTTTCACCACAACATAATCGAGTGTTGGCTCGAAAGAGGCTGGTGTCTCTTGGGTGATGTCATTTCTAATCTCATCCAAGGAGTAGCCGATCGCTAATTTCGCAGCAATCTTTGCGATAGGGAAACCGGTAGCTTTAGAAGCCAAAGCGCTAGAACGCGAAACTCTTGGATTCATCTCGATTACGACTATGCGACCATCTTTTGGGTTCACAGCAAATTGAATATTGCAGCCACCTGTATCGACCCCTACAGCTCTAATAATTCCGATCGAGAGGTCTCTCAACTTTTGATATTCAACATCGGTCAAAGTCATTGCCGGCGCTACTGTTATTGAATCTCCAGTATGAACACCCATCGGATCGAAATTCTCAATCGAACAAACTACAACCACGTTGTCTCTGTGGTCGCGCATCATCTCTAATTCAAACTCTTTCCATCCCAGAATCGATTCTTCAATTAAAACCTCAGTCGTCGGGCTATATCGCAAGCCCGCACCGGCTATTTCCGTTAACTCATTTTTTGTGTATGCGATACCAGAACCCAATCCACCCATAGTGAAAGAAGGCCTAACTACGACCGGGTAATTAAACTTTTCAGCAGCTGTATAGCAATCTTCAATTGAATGACAGATCATTGATCCGGCAGATTCGCCACCAATAGATGCGACTATCTCTTTAAATAATTGTCGGTCCTCGCCTCTTCTAATGGCATCTACATTTGCACCAATTAAACGAGTCTTATACTTTTTTAATATTCCAGCATCATGCAAAGCAATAGCTGCGTTTAGGGCTGTCTGACCACCTAGCGTTGCCAGAATCGCATCTGGCCGTTCTTTGGCAATAACTTTCTCAACAAACTCCGGTGTGATTGGTTCAATATAAGTTGCATCTGCAAATTCAGGATCAGTCATGATTGTCGCGGGATTAGAGTTGATCAAGATTACTCTGATGCCTTCGGCTTGTAGAACCCGGCATGCTTGAGTACCTGAATAATCAAATTCACACGCTTGACCAATAACGATTGGTCCAGATCCAATAACTAGAACACTTTTAATCTCATTTAGCCGAGGCATTGACTCCCCCTTTCATCAAATCAACAAATCGATCAAACAAATAACCAGCATCATGTGGTCCGGCAGCAGCCTCTGGGTGGTACTGCACACTAAATGCAGGGCGATCTAGCAAGGCCAATCCCTCAACAACTCCATCGTTTAAGCAAATATGGGTTACTTCACCTTTTCCGTAGACCGTATCGAAAGTTCCTTCGACAGGTGCTTGAACTGCAAAACCATGATTGTGAGCAGTGATCTCAACCTTATTTGTACCCTTATCCATAACTGGTTGATTAATTCCACGATGTCCATAACGTAATTTATAAGTTTCAAAACCTAGAGCTCGCCCAAATACTTGGTGACCAAAACAAATTCCGAAAATTGGAACCTCTTTCAACAATAGTTCACGTACTAGTGAAACTACCTCCACCATTGTTGATGGATCGCCGGGACCATTTGAGAGAAATACGCCATCCGGTGAAATTTCCAATAACTCTTCAATCGTCGCATCTTGTGGAAAGACATGTACTTCGATTCCGCGCTCTGACATTAACCGCGGTGTAGCAGCCTTAATTCCTAGATCTATAGCAGCAACTGTAAATAACTTCTTCCCTTTCGCAGGGACTATGTATTTTTTCTCAGTCGTAACTTCTGAAGATAATTGCGAACCACTCATCTCTGGAGATTTACGAACGCGCTTAACCATCTCTTCTCTAGTTAGATCAAGATTAGAAAAAATCCCAACCCGCATAACGCCACATTCGCGTAGATGGCGAGTGATCGCTCTAGTGTCGACGTTGCAGATACCTACTACTCCTTGTTGGATGAGATCATCTTCCAATGAACGTTCTGCTCTCCAATTTGAAACTATTGGTGAAGGATCTCTGACCACAAAGCCAGAAACCCAAATCTTTCGAGATTCTTCGTCGGTTTTATTCATTCCGGTGTTGCCAATATGAGGTGCGGTCATAATTACCACTTGCCGGTGATAGGAAGGATCGGTCAGGGTTTCTTGATAGCCAGTCATCCCTGTTGAGAAAACCGCCTCACCGTAGGTTTCGCCATCGCTACCCCAAGA
>CAYZBP010000007.1:9698-14543 GCA_964476715.1 uncultured Bifidobacterium sp.
TCATCTTCAAAAATCTTTCCATCATCTAAAACCAAGAATGCATTTCCCATTAGAGTGCGACCATTTCAGTTGAAATCATTGTTGGCTTTCCTTGAAAAAATACATGTCTAACTTCACCAGGTAGATCTATTCCTACAAATGGAGTGTTCTTGCTTTTTGAAATCTGTTCTTCTGCAACAACGACTTTGCTCTTACTTGGATCATAGATACAGATATTTGCAGGTGCTCCAACTGCTAAAGCAATTCCTTGCCCTTTAGCTCTTCCAATTTTTGCTGGAGTAATTGACATCCGATCAGCAACTTGAGACCAATTGAGTAATCCGGTATCAACCATGGTTTTTTGAACCACCGACAAAGCCGTCTCAAGTCCAATCATTCCATTGGCTGCTCCAGCCCATTCACATTCTTTATCCTCTGCTGGATGTGGAGCGTGATCTGTAGCGACGATATCAATCGTGCCATCGGCTAATCCCATCCGAAGTGCTGCAATATCTTCATTGCTACGCAAAGGTGGATTGACTTTGAATTTTGGATCGTAACTTTCGACAAGTTCATCAGATAAAAGCAGATGATGCGGTGTTACTTCAGCAGTAACATCAATTCCGCGAGATTTTGCCCAACGAATAATGTCAACACTTCCCGCTGTTGAAACATGGCAGATATGCAATCTGGATTTAACATGAGATGCAAGTAAAACATCGCGCGCAATTATTCCTTCTTCTGCAACCGCTGGCCATCCTCGCAATCCCAATCTTGCCGAAACACTTCCTTCATTCATTTGTGCATTTACAGTCAATTTTGGATCTTGTGCATGTTGAGCAACTACCCCATCAAACTGGCGCACATACTCAAGTGCTCGGCGCATCATCTGCGAATCACTCACGCATTTTCCATCATCACTAAAAACTCTTACTTGCGCGGCCGAATGCGCCATGGCTCCTAATTCAGCCATGCTTTCGCCGGCTAAATCTTTAGTGACTGCACCAACAGCAAAAACCTCGCACCAGCCAGCTTCCTTACCTAAACGCACAACCTGTTCGACTACCCCTGCGGTATCTGCCACTGGATCAGTGTTTGCCATGGCAAAAACTGCGGTGTATCCACCCCGAGCAGCAGCGCGCGTTCCAGTTAAAACTGTTTCTGCATCTTCACGTCCGGGCTCTCGTAAATGAGTATGAAGATCAACTAATCCAGGCAATGCAACACAACCAGATCCATCTAAAACATTGTCATAACTCTTGGTTGCTTTTTTCGAAAGCTCCGTAATAACGCCATCTGCGATACCGATATCAACCTTTTCGCCGTTTACTAGTTCAACATCTTTGATTAAGTAAGTACTCATGAGCCAACTCCAATATTTCCACCGAGAAGTAAGTAAAGAACTGCCATGCGCACGCTGACTCCGTTTGCAACTTGTTCCAAGATCACTGATTGCACTCCATCAGCGCACTCGGCAGAGATCTCTAAACCTCTATTCATAGGCCCAGGGTGCAAAATCAGTGCTCCTTTTTGTAACAAATTCATCCGATCGAGATTTAGCCCGAACAACCTTGAGTACTCCCTGGTTGATGGAAAAAAGGAGTTTTGCATTCGCTCACTTTGGACTCGGAGCATCATCACCGCATCAACTTCCGGCAAGAGTTCATCAATCGCATAAGAAACTTGCACTGGCCAACTCTCCACACCCACAGGAATCAAAGTTGGAGGGGCAACCAAAGTTACTTTTGCGCCAAGGAGTGTAAGAAGAAGTACATTGCTGCGAGCGACTCTTGAATGCAAGACATCACCAACGATTGCAATGTGTTTTCCATTTAGGTCGCTGCCAACACTCCCTAGATGACGTCTAATCGTGAAAGCATCTAATAACGCTTGAGTGGGATGTTCATGTGTCCCATCACCAGCATTAATCACAACTCCATTTGTCCATCCAGCAAGTCGATTTGCTGCACCAGATTCTGGATGGCGAAGAACTACTGCGTCAGCCCCCATTGCTTGCAAAGTTAGTGCTGTATCTTTTAGTGATTCACCTTTGCTAACACTTGAACCTTTTGCGGAGAAATTAATAACATCTGCCGACAAACGTTTAGCCGCTGCTTCAAAAGAGATTCGAGTTCTAGTTGAATCCTCATAAAATAAGTTGACGATAGTTCGACCACGAAGTGTGGGTAATTTTTTAATTGGTGCATCAGAAATCTTTGCTAATTCTTCTGCGGTATCCAAGATCAACAAAGCTTGGTCATGATTTAAATCGCCAATTGATAACAAGTGACGTGGCAACTCTGTAACTACCTCAGGACTCATTTGCACCTGCAATAACAATTTGATCTATATCATCGATTTCACTTATTGAAACTCGAACAATCTCATCTGCTGATGTGGGTAGGTTCTTGCCTACATAATCTGCGCGGATCGGTAGTTGGCGATGTCCACGGTCCACAAGTACCGCTAGTTGTACTTGCGCTGGTCGACCAATTTCGCCAAGTGCATCCAATGCCGCCCTAATTGTTCGACCAGAGAAAAGCACGTCATCTACTAAAACCACAATTTTGTCTTCCACACCACCAGACGGAATTACCGTTGGAGTTAACGCACGAGGTGGTCTCGACCGCAGATCATCTCGGTGCAAGGTGATATCTAAAACGCCATTAGGGATTTCACCTTTATCTATGGATCCGATGATTTTGGCTAACCGGGCGGCCAGATAGGCGCCACGTGTTGGTATCCCGAGTAGAAGTAAATTCTCAGAACCGCGATTTTTTTCGATAATTTCATGGGCAATACGAGTTAACGCCCGGGAGATATCTCCCTCTTCTAAAACCGTTTTTACAGGCTTCCCAGCACTCATCGACTCACTCCTTCCCCGCCTCTCTGGACGGGTCGTTAAAGGACAGCCCTGAATATACACAGCATCGATATCGATCCGCCAATTATCTTCCGTGTCGAAAAATTTCAACGAAAAACCTTTAAATATGACAAATCACCTATAGGCTCATATCTATGTCAAAACCAATAACTATTACAAAAGTCCGCACAATCTTGACCTCTCCAGAGCGCATTCCGCTAGTAGTGGTCAAAATTGAAACTTCAGAACCTGGTCTCTACGGACTCGGGTGCGCCACATTCACACAACGCTACCTAGCTGTAGCGACCGCCATAGATGAGTATTTGGCACCATTTTTAGTTGGCCGCGATGTATCTCAAATAGAAGATATCTGGCAGACCTGCATGACAAGTGCGTATTGGCGCAACGGACCAATCACCAACAACGCGGTTTCAGGTATTGATATGGCGCTTTGGGATATCAAAGGCAAAGTCGCTGGAATGCCAGTTTATGACTTGCTCGGCGGAAAAACTCGTGAGGCCGCTGCGGTCTATCGCCATGCCGATGGAAAATCTTTAACTGAAGTTGAAGACAATGTTCGTAAATACATGGAGCAAGGTTTGCTTTACATCCGTTGCCAAATGGGTGGTTACGGTGGACGTATCGATCAGATTAAATCACCTGAAGGCTCGCTCCCGGGAGCATATTTTGATCCACACGGTTATGCACGAAACACCGTAAAACTTTTTGAGCACATGCGTAACACGGTTGGCGATGACATTGAACTTTTGCACGATGTGCATGAGCGCTTGGCACCGATCGAAGCGGTTCGCTTATCCAAAAACTTAGAGCCTTACCGTTTATTCTTCTTAGAAGATGCACTTGCTCCAGAGCAGGTTGATTGGTTTGCAATTATGCGTAATCAAAGTGCAACACCAATTGCGATGGGCGAATTATTTACTCATCCGCAAGAGTGGTTGCCTTTAATTCAGAATCGCTTAATCGATTTCATTCGCTGCCACATCAGCACAATCGGTGGAATCACTCCAGCTAAGAAATTGGCGCATCTTTGTGAAGCATTTAGCGTCCGAACTGCATGGCATGGTCCAGGAGATGTCTCTCCAATCGGACATGCTGCCAACCTACATATCGACTTAAGTTCTGCAAATTTCGGTGTGCAGGAGTGGTGGGGACCTTCAGACAAGATTCAAGAAGTATTCCCAGGAACTCCGGTTCTCAAAGGTGGCTATGTCTATCCAAATGACAAGCCAGGACTTGGTATCGATATCGATGAGAAATTAGCTGCGCAATTCCCTTGCGACAACAAGGATGCAGTTAAAGATATGTGGACTACCGCGAGAACTCCAGATGGCGGTGCATGGAGACCATAGGAGACCATAGGAGACCATAGGCGACCATACCTATCAGCAATACGCAGTTGTGGATAAACAATTGCCGTAAGTAATGATTGAACCTACCTTTCGTTGTAAATCAACGGAAGGTAGGTTTTTTTATGGAAGCAATTAAAAAGCAAGCAGCCCAAGAGTTAGGGGCAAGATTAAGAATCATCCGTAAATCTCAGAAGATGAGTCTGCAGGAAGTTGAAAAGAAATCCCTCGGCCATTGGAAGGCTGTGGTTATTGGATCTTACGAACGTGCAGATCGTGCCCTTTCGGTTGGAAAATTAGCGGAGTTACTGCATTTCTATCAAGTGCCGATTTCTTCCTGTTTTTCAATGCCAAGCACAGATACAGCAGAAATCAGAGAGTTGATTCTGGATTTGCACAAAATTCGAAACTTGGGTGAAGAAGTTGCCCCAATGCATCGCTACATATCAGCGATAACCACTAAGCGTGAAGACTGGAATGGACAACTGCTTTCATTGCGCAAAAGTGATTTGGAAACATTGGCGATTTTGTTTGAAACTAGCGAATCGGCCCTATATGAACAACTCAAAAAATGGGGAGTTCTTATACATCCCCAACAGCGGGAGTAACTAAAAGTTCCCGATTAATTTCACCCAA
>CAYZBP010000008.1:0-2910 GCA_964476715.1 uncultured Bifidobacterium sp.
TACTGCCCTCGGCGCCCACCTGAGTGCTGGGTAACTGCTTAAGCGGTTCAACTTGGGAGTCCCTCGGATTCTCGAGAGCGGGCTGGGTTTGAGCATCGGTCTGTTTTTGGAGTGGTTCTTCGGTTCTCCCCAGATCTTGGTCAAGATCTTCATCCAGACGAATTTGGCGCCCTTCCAAGTAGCCTTCGGCCCGCTCAAGTTGTGGGTAGACAGAAAGTAAAGCTTTGAAATCAGAACCATGACCTGCCACGATCAAGTGAACCAATTCATGGAGCAAGATGTAATCGAGTGCATAACGCGGTGCATCATCAAGTCGATTTGATAATCGAATTGCACGATCTTCTATTGTGCAAGAACCCCAGATGCGTTCCATACGCGAACTCCATTCGACGCTTGATGGAGTTGCTTTGTTACCAAGATAAAGCGTATTCAACTCAAGTGCGCGTGACATTAATTCAATTGAAGTTAATCGCAAATCATCTTTGCCCAATTTGGAGACCATTTCAGCAACAACTCGTTCTTCTTCGCGTTTGCTCATACGCGCAGGAATTGCAACAATAATTGTGTCGCCTTTGCGATATGCCTCAATTGTTTTGCGCCGCTTAGTACTTCTGCGTACTTCAACTAAGAACGCGCGCTCCAAAGTTGCCCCATTTCTCACCTAATGCTCGAGAGTTTTACCAACCATACCGGCGAACTTTTCCACCGGATGTGGGTAAGTAGTTATGACCTCCAGGTGTCGCCCTTCTAGAGTATCGGCGCAGGTCAGGGGTGAATTCCAGGTAGCCAAAATTGCGCTTTCCACAGGTAGATCAAAACTATGCACAGATATTGGGGGAGTTACGCACAGGGGTAAAAAATCAGAAATTTACTAGCAGATTTTTTATCAAATTTCTATCTTGCATCTTTTTTAATTGAGCCGTACTTTCACGCTACGAAGTCCTCGGATAACCGGTTATCTATCTGCAAGGGGAAGGCAGATAAGTAAACGTGCGCCCCGGGGGCTTCGCTTTTTAATTTTTAAATTCACCGGGTTTAGTGTTTTGTTGTTTTTTTATTTGCTAATTTATTTGAATTAAAGCGTTGATAAATCGTCAGGAGCGCTTCTACCTTTTCTAAATTCACTTGGATTTGAGATCTCTTCAATTGTTGGTAACAACTCTGGAGAACTCCACAATTCATCTCGTTGTGAAATACTTTCGCTAGTTGCGATGTAGTTAAAGAAAGTTGCTGCATCACGCGAGGCTCTTGGTGATATCTCTAAACCAATTAATGCAGCGAACGCTTTTTGCATCGGCCCACCAGTGGCTCTGCCGCGTCGCGCGCTTTCTCTTAGTGCGGGCAATGAGGGCAAGTGTTCTAAAGCAGCGCTGGCACTTACTTCATCGATCCATCCTTCGATTAATGCGGCAATTGTCTCGAGCCGGAGCAAGGCACTTTTTTGTGATGGTGTCTCATCCGTTGTAAACAAACCATTGGCGATTGCCTCATGGAGTGCTTCCGGGGAGGTGCCGATACCGTCAAGACCGGAGCTTCCAGCAATTCCAGCCATACCTTCTTGAATCTTTTCGATATTAACTTTTATGCCCGCGCTGTAACTTTTAATCGAAGCAGTTATGTATTCGCGCAACCAAGGAACATTGTTAAACAGGCGAACACCAGCTACTTCGCGAAGTGCTAAGTAATAACGCAATTCAGCTTCTGGAATACCTAGTTCTGCTCCCCAAGCATTGCAATTAGCAGCAATCAAAGCCGGACGATTTTTGATTAATAGCGGAATTCCAATATCTGCCCCACCGGTGACACTTCCCGCCGTTGTTTTAATCGTTTCACCAAGTTGTGTAGCAAAAATTACTCCACCAAAAGCGCGCATCGCATTGCTCATCTGATTGAAAATTCCAGCCATCGGATTTAACTGAGGGTTGTTATTTTCTGAGTTCCCGGAATTATCTGAATTTGTTGGAGGACCAAACCCAAAGGAATTTAATGGATTGGCATTTTGATTTCCGGGTTCATCTCCCTGAGAGCCAAATGCACTGCCCAGTGAGTCACCAAATGAATCACCAAAGGCATCTCCCAAAGCATCTGTTGCTAATCCAGAGATAGCTCCTGAAACTGCACCAGAAAGAGATGCAGCTAGTGGCGCAACAACTTCACACCAACCAACCAAAGTTTCATCAATCCATTGAGAGCGTGACCAAATTTGTGCAGGTGCGAGCGGCGCTGTGAAATCTGTTTTGGGATCTAACCAAAGTTGGGCAACAGCGAGGGCTTCAAGCCCGGAAGCAATTTCACTAGCGCTGGGTGATTGGTCATTTGTAAGTGCTGCCATTTCGCGCACTGCATCGGGAGATAGTCCCTCACCAGATGCATTGGCAGAGATTGCTCGACCCAAACGCGACAGAGCTTCTCCCATTTTGGCAAAGTCAAAACCATTCATGTCGCCAAAATCCCCTGCTCCGAACCCGCCACCCGGAATACTCAAGTTCAAATTCCAATCCAATAGGTAACCTGATTTTAAAACTTCACCCTTTACTTCAGTAACTCATATAACCATATCCATGGCTATTCGATTCCCTGGATTTTTAATAATGACTCACGACTCAGAGCAATTGAAATAAAACTCGTCACAAATCGGGCTCTCAACTTCATCAGGTCGTCTCAGCCTCCCAACTTCATCAGGTCTTCACAGACTTCCAACCTCAACAGGTCTTCACAGACTTCCAACCTGTTCCTAGAATGGCACCGGAAAGTAAAAAAAACTCTATCGTTGTCTCATGTCCGCACTCATCTGGTGGTTGATCCCGCTATTCGGTACAGCCGGCGCCCTTTTTTATGTATGGAGGGTTGGAAGAAGTAAGCGGGAAACAAATGTTGAAAAATCAATTGCAGAGTATGAAAGATTTCGAT
>CAYZBP010000008.1:3010-11751 GCA_964476715.1 uncultured Bifidobacterium sp.
AGTAAGCGGGAAACAAATGTTGAAAAATCAATTGCAGAGTATGAAAGATTTCGATCAACTTTTGAATCACAACATCGTTCTGAAGATTTGTAAAAAGAAGGTTTGAGTAAAACTAAATGGTTCGTCGCTTGCCTAGAGTTCCGATACTTTTAGCACTACTTTTATTAATTGCCGCTTTAGCATTTCCGTTGCCTTATGTAATTGTTGAACCAGGGGATCCACAAAACGTTTTAGGGAAAATTGAAAAGGACAGCAAGAAGCGGTTGATTGAAATAACCGGAGTAAAAACTTTTTCAACAACAGGAAAATTAAACTTAACCAGCATTTACGTTACTAGTCCTGAATCAAAAATTTTTGGAATTGATGTTTTGGGAGCATGGTTCGATGGAGAACGAAGTGTCCAGCCTCGTGAAGTCTTCTTTCCTAAAGGCGTCTCTAGCAAGGAAGTTGACCAACAAAATTCTTTAGACATGCTGCATTCCCAAGAGCACGCAAAAGTTTCCGCTCTTCAGTACTTAGGTTACGAAATTCCAGAAAAGATGATTATTTCTTCAATAACCAAAGAGTCACCAAATTATAAAATTTTGGCGAATGGCGATGAAATCATCAAGTTAAATGGAGTTCGAGTCACCTCAGCGACCGCCTTTAAAAAACTGCTGTCAGAACTTTCATCTCCAAAAACATCGAGCGATCAAATGGAGCTTACTGTTTTGCGTGATGGTGCTGAGAAAGTTATTGAAGTGAGTACTTACAAAGCGACGCCAAAGCAAAAAGTTTTAGGTTTAATGGTTGAATCTAAATATCAGTATCCATTTACGATTAAAATTAGATTAAAGGATGTCGGTGGTCCAAGTGCTGGTCTGATGTTTTCACTTGGGATTGTGGAAAAGTTGAAAGCAGAGAATCTAACAAGGGGCAGAAATATTTCCGGAACTGGAACCATCGATGCCTTTGGAAGAGTCGGACCAATCGGCGGCATTGAAGAAAAATTAATTGGAGCAGCACGGGCTGGATCAAAACTATTTTTAGCACCAGCTTTAAATTGCAACGACATTAAGCACATCCCGTCGGGCTTACAAGTTGTTGCTGTGGAAACCCTGAGAGAAGCTGTTACTGCATTAGAGAGTAAAGATTTGGAGTCATTACCCGCTTGCGGCTGAGTTAAGCATTCTTTAAGTTTTTGCACCTTTCAGAATGGGCGATTTTTCCTTCCGTTTTCGCCCTATAGGCATTAATTCTGTACCGTATGCCCATGGTCTTTAACTCTGCTTTTACTCAAGGTGCTAATCGTCGTCGCGGTCCACTTCCGCTAACCATCACAGTTTTAGTTCTACTCTCTATTGCCTTAGTGAGCATGAGTGGTTTCTATGCTGACTGGCTGTGGTTTAACTCAGTTTCATTTACAAAAGTTTGGCAAACAACTCTATTCACCAAAGCGTGGCTCTTTGTTCTTTTCGGCGTTGTCACAGCCTTGGTAATAATTTTAAATATTTTGATTGCATATCGATCACGACCTGTTTTCGCTCCATTGACCATCGAAGCAGATAATTTAGAACGTTACCGTGCACAAATTGAACCAGTTAAGCGCATGGGATTCTTGGCTGTTGCAGTAGGACTTTTCTATTTTGCAGGATCCGCCGGATCGCAGTTGTGGGAGCCATGGTTGCTTTGGAGGAATGCAACTCCATTTGGCGTGAAGGATCCACAATTTAATTTAGACATTTCGTTTTTTGCTTTCTCGCTTCCTTTTTATCAAGCATTAATTGGCTGGGCGATTTCAACATTGGTGCTTGCAACTCTTGCAAGTGCGGCTGTTCATTATTTATACGGCGGAATCAGACCACAAAGTGTTGGCGAAAAAACTACGGTCGCCGCTCGCGTGCAATTATCTGTTTTGTTTGGTCTGATTGTTCTTGTTAAAGCAGTTGCTTATTGGTTTGATCGATATCAACTAGCGTTGAAAAATGATCGGTTAATAACTGGATTGAGCTTCACAGATGTAAATGCCGTGTTACCAGCGAAAGCAATTCTTGCTTGGATCGCAGCAGTTTGCTCGTTGTTGTTTTTTGCAAACATAATCCGACGTTCATGGGTTTTGCCAAGTGCGGGAATTGCGCTATTGGTTGTTAGCTCAGTCGTTATTTCAGGTTTATATCCCGCTGCCATTCAGCAGTTCCAAGTTAAACCAAGTGAGTCAACCAAAGAAGCACCTTTCATTCAACGAAACATTGAAGCAACTAGAGCAGCTTATGGAATCGATAAAGTTGAAATTTCCGAATATGCAGCGACAGTTGACACTGCAGCTGGTCAATTAGCTTCTGATGCCGAAACAATTTCAAATATTCGTTTGATGGATCCAAATGTTGTTTCTGCGACATTCCGTCAATTGCAACAGATTAAGCCTTATTACACCTTTGCGGATTCTCTAGATGTGGATCGATACAAAATTGATGGAAAAGTTCGCGATGTTGTAGTAGCCGTACGTGAATTAAATATCGAAGGTAACCCAAACCGAAATTGGATTAATGATCATTTGGTTTACACCCACGGTTTTGGATTCGCGGGTGCTTACAGCAATGCCCAAGACACTGATGGAAAACCTAAGTTTTTCCTAGGCGATATTCCACCAACCAAAACCTTAGGCGCTTTCCAACCGCGTGTTTATTTTGGTGAAAACGTTCCTGATTATTCAATCATCGGTGGAGCAAATTCAGATGCCGAAGTTGAATTTGATTATCCTGATGATTCATCCGCTAACGGTCAGAAGAATTACACGTACACGGGCAAGGGCGGCGTCCCTATGGGTAATTTGTTTACCCGCGCAGTTTTTGCGATCAAGTATCAAGAACAAAGAATTTTGCTTTCAAGCTTGATTAATTCGAAGTCAAAAATTCTCTTTGAACGCAATCCACGTGAGCGTGTTGCAAAAGTTGCTCCTTGGCTAACAATCGATGGGGATCCATACCCTTCAATTGTTGATGGAAAAATCATGTGGATCATTGATGGGTATACAACTAGTGCTGGTTATCCATACTCACGCAAAGTCAGCCTTTCAGGATCAACAGAAGATGCTTTAACTGCAAATTCAGCAGCAGTTACAGCTCAAGCTGATACTTCAATTAATTACATTCGTAATTCGGTGAAAGCAACTGTTGATGCATATGACGGAACAGTTACTTTGTATCAGTGGGATACAAAAGATCCAGTTTTAAAAACTTGGTCAAAAGCATTCCCAGGTACAGTAAAACCAAAGAGTGCAATCTCTAAAGATTTACTTTCTCACATCCGCTATCCAGAGGATATTTTCCGCGTTCAACGTGACATCTTGAGTTCTTATCACGTGAAAAATGCATCTGCATTTTACGGAGGACAAGATTTCTGGAGAGTTCCTCGTGATCCATCAACATTTGGAAATAATGCGAGTGCACAACCTCCTTATTACTTAACTTTGAAGATGCCGGGTGAGAAAAAGGCTTCCTTCTCATTAACAACACCATTCGTACCTCGTGGTGGACGCGAAAACTTGGCAGCATTTGCAACTGTTAATTCAGATCCAGGTCCTGACTACGGAAAAATTAAAGTATTGCAATTGCAGCGAAGCACAAATATCGCCGGACCTTCACAAGTTTCATCAAATTTTGAAGCCAAACCTGAAGTTGCCACTTCGCTTTCATTGTTACGCCAAGGTGGCTCAAATGTTGAATTAGGAAACTTGCTAACTTTGCCGGTCGGTGGAGGATTGCTTTATGTCCAACCGGTTTATGTCCGCGCAACTGCAAACACCGCTGCGTATCCATTACTCCAAAAAGTTTTGGTCTCCTTTGGTGATCAAATTGGTTATGCAGATACCGTGAAGGGTGCGCTAGATCAGGTCTTTGGCGGAAACGCTGGACAGGGCAGTGGATCCACAACTGGAAGTACCGGAAGCACCAAGAGCGACCCTGCCGTCACAGCTACCGTTGCTGAAGCTTTAGCGCGGGCAAAGCAGGCCCTCTCAGATAGCCAAGCGGCGCTTACTAAGGGTGATTTCACCGCCTACGGTAAGGCTCAAGATGCCCTTAAACAGGCTATTGGGGATGCGGTCAGAGCCGAGAGCAACGCTGCTAAGAAGTAACGCTCAAGGGATTAAGTGGGGGCAATTTGCTGGAGTGGATAGCCCCCGCCTAACATGGGTACATATTCACAGTAATTGCGAGTGATCGCAGGTGGATAGCGACGCGGGGTGGAGCAGCTCGGTAGCTCGCTGGGCTCATAACCCAGAGGTCGTAGGTTCAAATCCTGCCCCCGCTACCAATTCAAAGATCGGCTTACTTAAAATTTCGTAAGCGCAATGAATTAGTAACCACAAAAATACTTGAAAGCGCCATCGCTGCTCCTGCATACATGGGTGAGAGCAAGCCAGCCGCCGCGATCGGAATACCAATTGCGTTGTAAGCAAAAGCCCAAGCAAGGTTTCCTTTAATGATTCGCAAAGTCTTTCTTGAAAGTTTTAGTGCTGTTATTGCAGAAGTTAAATCTGAGCGAACTAAAGTTATATCGGCTACAGCGATTGCGGTATCGGTGCCAGTTCCCATGGCCATACTTAAATCAGCACTAGCAAGTGCGGCAGCATCATTTACTCCATCACCAATCATTAAAACATGATGGCCTTTGTCTTGTAAATCTTTAATTGCAGCAACTTTTTGGTCTGGCAATACTGCGGCTCTAACATTCTCTATTGCGATATCTGCTTCTTTCGCAATTGTTTGCGCGGCCTGTTCAGAATCTCCACTTATCAACCATGGAGTGATTCCAAATTTTTTAAACTTTGCAATTGCTGGAGCAGAATCAACTTTTATTGAATCGCCAATTGTAAAAATTGCACGGGTCTGACCATCCCATGCTAAAAGAATTGAGCTTTTTCCGGCGACAGTTGCTGAGTTTAAAATTTCAGAAATCGCCTTTGTGAATGGCGCGGTTCCGTAAGAAATTGCAGAAGGTGATCCAACAAGTGCTGTGTATTTAACCCCGTCAATTTCTACTCGGCCAGCAATTCCTCTTCCTGGAGTTGCTAAGAAATCACTCACCGATACAAGAGCAGATTTATCGGCTCCATTATTGATTGCATATTTAACAAGAGATTGTCCAATCACATGTTCACTTTGATTTTCTAGTGCAGCGATAATGGTTAGCGCTAACTTCTTGTCGCAATCAAAGTATTCAGCAGTCAAAATATCTATGTCGCCAGTGGTAACAGTGCCGGTTTTATCCAGAACTACTAGATCAATTTCACGCGTATCTTCAAGGACTGCTGGAGAAGAGATAATTATTCCAAGCTGTGCTCCGCGCCCGGAAGCCACCAGAAATGCAATTGGCGTTGCTAATCCCAAAGCACATGGACATGCAATTACCAACAAAGTGATGGCTGGCGAAATTGCTTCCGAAAGTGAAGCGCCGGAGAAATACCAACTTAAAAAGGTAATTACAGATAGAGCGATAATTATCGGCACAAATATTGCGCTAATTCGATCAGCCATTCGCGCTAATGGTGCCTTTTCGCCTTGAGCTTGGATGACTGAGCGGGTTATCCGGGCAAGTTGAGTTTGTGAACCAACTTGTTCAGCACGAATAACTAATCTTCCATCTTGATTTAGCGTTGCCCCAATTACTTTATTTCCTGGGCCGACGGCTTGTGGAAGTGATTCACCTGTAACTAAAGAAGTATCAACAGAACTTGCACCCTCGACGATTACTCCATCAGTTGCAATTGCTTGCCCAGGACGTGCAATAAACAAATCCCCAATTTGTAAATGTGAAATTGGCGCAAGGACTTCTTCACCATTACGTAAAATTGAAACCTCTTGTGCTCCAAGCGCTAGTAAAGCACGGATCGCATCTCCAGCCCGTTGCTTGGCGCGAGCTTCGAGAAATCTCCCAATCAAGATAAAGAGCATGACGCCGGCAGCAACCTCTACATAGAGATCACCGTTACCAGTCGCATTGACATAAACCGACCAAGAAAAAGCCACGAGAGTTCCGAGTGAAATTAACGTGTCCATTTGTGGATGCCTTAAATTTCTAAGCCCTACTCGATGCACTGGCCAACCAGCGATGAAAACCACCGGAAAACTCAGTGCGATAGCAAGCCAACCCCAAGGTGCGTGAGCTGGGTGCAAGATATTTAAGTTATCTAGGAGCAAGAGTATGTTTTTATCAATGTTTTCATGCAGTGCAGAAAACATGGCAATCACAATTGTTGGTACCGCAAAAACAACTGCTAACGTCAAACGCCAACCGATATTCGGAGCAGCAAGTAAATCGTTTCCAGAAAGGGAAAGAATCGAAGCCCGGTATCCGCTTCCTTCAATTGCACTTATCAAATTCTCGACTTCAACATTCTCAGGGAGCGTTGCGTGTGCGCTTTCTGTTGCAAAATTTATAGTTGCACTTACTCCGGGGATTGCATTTAAACTTCTTTCAAGAGTAGCCACACAAGCAGAACAACTCATTCCTTCAATTTTTAAATCAACAGTACGAACATCCATGCCTAGAGGTTATCGCTTTGCGAAAATTCCCAAAACTTCTTCATGCAATAAGCCGTTAGTGGTGACGGCGTTTGCGCCATTTGGACCTTCAACACCTGAAAAATCAGAGAATCGACCTCCGGCCTCTTTGACAATTATGCAGAGAGCGGCCATATCCCAGAGCGCTAAAGAGGGCTCAGCGGCAATATCTATTGCGCCTTCGGCGACAAGTAAATGTGACCAAAAATCACCATATCCACGAACGCGCCATAGTTGGTCGGCAAGCAAGAGCAAGCCAGTTTGTTTATCTCCCCAACCGTCGTTTCGTCCCAATACATTTGGTGTAGCAAATGTTGAAATTGAAAGTGATGCATCTGCTAATTTAGAAACTCCAGATACGCTTAGTTTTCGAATAGATTGCATTTGCGAAGAACTATCTGAAACTGTTTGTGAATAGCCAAAACCGACTTGCAAGTAAGCACCACCATCTTTTTGGCTAAACCATCTCCGGAACAACGCCGGCGCTGAAACAACTCCAACTACAACCTCATCACCTTCCATTAATGCAATAAGCGTTGCCCAAACCGGGACTCCGCGGACATAATTTTTTGTTCCATCTATGGGATCAATAATCCAACGTCGATTAGTTGCGACGGGGGATTTACCAAACTCTTCTCCGGTTATGCCATCTGCTGGCCTTTGTGCTTCTAGTATTTTTCGAATTTCTCTTTCTATCTCCTGATCTGCCTCTGTAACTGGAGTTAAATCAGGTTTAGTTTCGATTTTAAGATCAGCCGAGAGAAATTTTGAGATGGAAATTTTATCGGCAATATTTGCTAATTCATGAGCTAATTTCAAGTCATCGGCGTATTTCAAACTCTTGCCGGTTACATCAATGGACATAGCCCAAGGTTAGCGGATTGCCATGATTTCTCGTGGCGTTAATATTGAAATTACTTACTTACTCATCTAATGAGGCCAGAATTCGCCGCAAATTAGCGACGCGACCAGTTCGTTCTAAATTTTCAGCCGAGTCATTAGATGCCACTTGCCAGATATTTAATTTACATTCAACTTCATCGTGGGAACAATTCTTTTGGCAATCCGTGACAACTTCATTTAGATCTGGAAATGCAGCAATAATTTCGACACGACTTACATGTGAAAGACCAAAGGAACGGACTCCAGGGGTATCTATCACCCAACCCCCAGTGGCTAATTTAAATGCAATCGCACTAGATGATGTGTGCCTTCCTCGCCCTGTTACTTCGTTTACCTCACCGGTCTCACGTCGGAAATCTGGAGATAAGGTATTAATCAAGGTTGATTTCCCAACGCCAGAGTGACCGATAAATACAGAGACTTTTCCGGTGATTAGATTTGCAAGTTCAGTATCGGGTGCAAATTTGTTAGTTGAAAAATTTGGAATATGAAGAGCTTCATACTGTTTTAAAAATTCTTTAGGATCAGCTAAATCACTTTTAGTCATCACAATAATTGGTTGAATATCTTCGGTGTATGCAGCAACAAGTGCGCGGTCAATGAATCCGGTGCGAGGGTCTGGACTAGCTGAAGCGGAAACAATGATTAGGTAATCAACATTTGCCACAATCGTTCGCTCAGATCCATCTTCAACTGAACGTCTTAATGCGTTTTTTCGAGTTTCTATTCGAACTACTCGAGCCAGTGATTCTGAATCACCAATTACTCCAACCCAATCTCCAACAGCGATAGATCTTCTGCCTAATTCACGAGCTTTCATTGCATCTATCTGAGTGCCATTTTCATCAATACAGGTAACCCGCCCGCGATCAACTGTGATTACTTGGGCTCTTATTGCGGCCGCATGAGTTGGACGATCTTTTGTACGTGGGCGAGTAGATCTAGATGGTCTAATCCGAACATCATCTTCATCGAGTTTGTCGATACGACCTCTGCCCACATTAGCCATTAAATGATCACCAATTAATTACTTGTTTCAAGAATGCTGGTCCACAATGAAGTGAAATCTGGAATGGTTTTCTTTGTTGTTTCAATATTTTCAACATAAACATCTTTAACCGCTAATCCAATGATTGCGCCAGCTGTTGCAAGTCGATGATCCTCATAAGTGTGGAATGTTCCGCCGTGCAATTTGCGTGGTTTGATTTCAAGTGAATCAGCGTGGGCGATTACATCTCCGCCTAATCCATTTATTTCAGAGGCTAAAGCGTTAAGGCGATCGGTTTCATGTAGTCG